>JAIFMR010000118.1 GCA_020048255.1 Rhodoferax sp.
CAGTAGTCGCTCATGCGGTCGATGTAGGCGGCGCTGCTCACATAGGGTTTGGTGGCCAGCAGGCCGCCGTCGGCAAACTGGCTCATGCCCAAGGTGTTGGGCAGCTCCACCCATTCAAACGCGTCGATGTACACCCCCAGATACCAGCGGTGCAGCGCTTGCACATCCAGCCCGGCCAGCAGGGCGAAGTTGCCAATCACCATCAGCCGCTGGATGTGGTGCGCATGGGCATGGTGCAGCGAGGTGGTGATGGCCCCAGCCAGGCAGTTCATGCGCGTGTTGCCGGTCCAGAACCACTCGGGCAGCGGTCTGGTGTGCTCAAAGAAGTTGCGCTGGTCATAACCCGGCATTTGCGCCCAGTAAATGCCGCGCACGTATTCGCGCCAGCCGATGATCTGGCGGATAAAGCCCTCAGCAGCCGCCAGTTCGACCCGGCCAGCGCGCCACTCCGCCTCCACCCGCTGCACCACTTCACGCGGGTTCAACATCTTCACGTTCAGCGCAAACGAGAGCAGAGAATGGAACAGCCGCCAGGCCTTGCGGCTCATGGCGTCCTGGTAGTCGCCAAAGTGGGGCAAGGCGTGGCTGATGAAGTGGTCCAGCTGTTGCAGTGCCTCAGCACGGTTGAGCGGCCAGCGGAAGTTGCTCGCGCTGGGCTCGCCAAAACTTGGCACCCCGGCTGCCTGAATGCTGGCCCATAACGCGCTGTGGTCGTGGTTGGGGCGCAGGTCAGGTGGCTCGGGCGGTGCGCCTTTCCAGGGCTTGCGGTTGTCCGCGTCAAAGTTCCACTGGCCACCGGCGGGCTTGTCAACGCCGTCGATCAGCACGTGATGGCGTTTGCGCATGTGGCGGTAAAAGGTTTCCATCAGCCACTGCTTGCGGTGGGTGAACAACTCAGCCGCTTCATGGCGCTGGGTGTAGAAGTGTTCACTATCAACCTGAGAGCTGCTCACCCTTGTCGCATAGGGGCTAGAGGCACAAAAGGCTTGTAACTGCTGATCCAGCCGGACCTCATCGGGATCCTGATAGTCAAAGACTTGGGATTGGTAATGGGTCAAGAGTGAGTCCAGATTACCGGGCAGACTGTGCTGGTTGGCCGGGTCGTCGATGCACAGGTAGTGCACGCGGTGGCCAGCCTCTGTCAACTGCCGCGCCAGCTCGCGCATGCCGGCAAAGATGGCGATGATTTTTTGCGCATGGTGCAGCACGTAATCGGTTTCCTGGCGGATCTCCATCAGCACATACACCACGTCGGGGCGCGCGCTGGCAAACCAGCTGTGTTGCAGGTTGAGCTGGTCGCCCAGAATCAGGCGCAGGGTGTGGGCGGGTGGAGTGTTGTTTTGGGTGGGTGTCATGCGGGTGGGGGGCAAAAATTTGGCGGGTGGCAGCGTCTTTGGCCGAAAGCGTGTCAGCGGGTGAAGGGCAGGGTGTCCGCGTCACCCTTGCAGCCACAGCCTTTGGTAGCTGCCGTCAGGGTCATGGTCGCGCGTTTGTTTGGCCACGTCAAAGCGCCGCCCGCCGCGCGGGTCAGTGCCCAGGCCTGCGATATAGAGCCAGTTGCCCTGGTTGCTGTAGATGTCAAAGTCCACCAGTTGCGACTCAAACCAGGCAGCACCAGCGCGCCAGTCGCAGCCCAAGTCATAGATCAAATGACTGGCCACTACCTGGCGCAAGCGATTGGAAAGGTAGCCAGTTTGGTGCAGCTCGCGCATGGCCGCATCAACCAGTGGCACGCCAGTCTGACCCTGGCGCCAGAGCGTCAACGTGTCGTTGGTTTGCAGGTGAAGGAAACGGAAGTAGTCGCGCCACAGCAGCTCGAACCACAGCCAGTAACTGCCGTCGTTGGCGCCGAATTCGACCTCGAAAGCTTTCAGCTCAGCATAAATGGTAGGTGCCGACAGCGCCCCGCTGGCCAGCCAGGGCGAGAACTTGCTGGAGTAATCGGTGCCGCTGAGCTGGTTTCGCGTGGCTTTGTAGCTGTGCGGCAGTTTGGCGGCCAGGTAGCGGCGCAAATGCGCCAGACCCGTGCGCTCGCCACCCTGAAAAGCCGGCAGATGGTAGGGCAAGCTGACACGGTCAAGTGCATCAATATTCATAGCTTCTTGCCCTTTATTGGTAGGGGCTAGAGGCCAATTTGACGTCAATAGTTGCGCCAAATCGGGGTGACTGATACGGTCTGAATCGGCATCCCACATGGCTGGCAGTGGCGCTACAGTAGACGGCGCAGGCAGCGGCTGGCGTACTTGCACTGCGGCTTTCTCCACGCCAGTGCGAAACTGGGTGAATACCGCAGGCAAAGCAGTCACTTCAAACGGCAGCTCAGCCGGGTCCAGCAGACTGGATTGCCAGACGGTTTGCACCGTGAGTCCCGCTGCTCTGAGTCCAGCCACCTCGCCCTGCTCTTGTGGCGCGGCAATGTCTTCAGCCATCACGGTGCTGGCTTGGAGCACGCGCGCCAGCGCAGGCAGCACATTGGCGGGCTGGCCATGAAGATGCAGCGGCGCCGAGCCGAGGCTGCGCAGCTGAGTCTCCAGGTCCAGCAAGGTGTCGGCCAGCACGCGCTGGCGGTGCAGCCCCACGCGTGCAAAACCCCAGCGGGTGGTCTCAGGCGGGGCGTGGCAAAACACTGGCAGCAACCGCAGGCCATGCTGCAGGGCTTGCTGGCTGGCCAGTGTGAAGGCCGGGTTGTCGGTCAACCGCAAATCGTTGCGGAACCAGTAAATCAGTGTGCTCATGCAAGGGTTTGCTTGGTGGGCTTAGCCGCGCCCCGGCAGCGCTCAGAGCAGTATTTGACGTTGTCCCAGTCCCGCTCCCACTTCTTGCGCCAGGCAAAAGGCTTGCCGCAGGTGAGGCAGATCTTGCTGGGCAGGTCGGATTTTTTGCGCATTTTCATAGGCGGTCGATTCAATCAAAACCCAGACTGAGCTGCGCGGTGGCTGCGGCGGGTGTTGTGCGTCGCTTGGTGCCCGCCTTTTGCACGTCACGCCCCTTACGCGAGCCGTGTTTTTCCACGATGGCGGCTTTGGCAGCGCGCACCTCGGGCGTGCGGCGCAGGCTGTGCAGCCGGTCTTTGGCGGCGCGGGTGGCGGCTTCCAGATCGACCAGCGGCAACGGCCAGGCATCGGGCGCGCCAGCGGGCGCATCGGCACTCACGCGCACGCCGCAGGCCACTTGCACACTTTCGGGCATGCGCCAGGGTTCCAGAATCCAGCTGTCGGGCACGCGGCGCAGCGCCGGGCACCAGCGGCGCACAAAAAGGCCGCGTGCGTCATGGTCTTGTGCCTGTTTGACCGGGTTGTACACGCGAGTGGTGTTGATGCCGGTGGTACCGCTCTGCATCTGCATCTGGCTCCAGTGGATGCCGGGTTCATAGTCCAAAAACTGGCGCGCCAGCCATTGACCCACCGGCTGCCAGTGCAGCCACAGCGGGTAGCTGGCCACCGACACCAACATGGCGCGCATGCGAAAGTTCAGCCAGCCGGTCTGGCGCAGCATGGCCACGCAGGCGTCCACCATCGGCCAGCCGGTGCGGCCTTGGGTGAGCGCTTCAAAATGCGCCGGGTTCCAGTCCGGTTCACGCAAGCCGTCGTAACCCCGGTGCAGGTTGCGCCATTCCAGTTCGGGTTCAGATTCGAGCTTCTGGATAAAGTGGCAATGCCAATGTAATCGGCTCAAAAATGCCTCCAGCCCTTTGGTAGCATACGCTGAGTGCTCTTGAAGTTGAAGCAACTTGGCATCGGTGGCTTGCACCACCTCGCGCAGGCTCAAGCATCCCAAGCTCAGGTAGGGCGACAGGCGCGAGCAGGCGCTGGGTGCCGACAGCGGTGATGAGATGCCGCCCCGGTAGTGGCGGCAGCGATCGTTTAAAAAGCTGTCCAGCACTGCCAATCCGGCGCTGCGCCCACCGCGCTGGCGATCTGGCGGGTCAAACGCATCCAGGCTGAGTTCTGAAGCGCTGGGCACCGGTTGCGCGGGCCAGGGGCTGGGTTGAAACTGCAGCACACCAGCTTCTGGGCAGGGCTGTTGCGGCGCTTGGGTGTGGCTGGCCCAGTGACTGGCCCAGTGGTTGCGGTTGCTCAGGCGGCGTACCACACCAAACTGCGCGAACTCCTGCCAGGCCACACCTTGTGCGCGGCACCAGCGAGCTACCGCCTTGTCGCGCTCAAAGGTGATCGCGTTGCCGGTTTCTTCGTGGGACACCAGCCGCTCGAAAGGCGACATAGCGTGCAGCTGCGTCAAAACATCTGTCACTTCACCGGTGCGCACATGCAACCGGCCGCCCAGTGCTTTCAGCGCGCGGGCCAGGTCGCGCAGACTTTCCAGCATGAACTCATAGTGCTGGCGCGCGCCATCCGGTTGCGCCCACAGGCTGGGTTCGATCACGTACAGGCACAACACCGGCCCGCGCGCAGCAGCATCCGCCAGTGCCGCGTGGTCGTGCAGGCGCAAGTCACGCTTGAACCAGACAACACTGTAGACCATGGCTCAGGCGCTCAGGGGGCCAAATCAATCTGCCGCATGTGACTGAAGGTCTGCCAGGCTGAGCAGTTCAAGCGCTTTGGCGTGGGTGCTTTTGAGGAAGACCGGTGGTGCGACGCCTTCTATCAGTGCCTCGCGCCAGCGCAGCGCGCACAGACACCAGCGGTCACCCGACTTGAGCCCGGCAAAGCGGTAGTCCGGGCGGGGGGTGATCAGATCATTGCCTTGGGCCAGAGAGAAGTCAAGAAACGCCTGGGTCATGCGTGCACACACCACATGGGTGCCATGATCGTGGGCGTCGGTGTGGCAGCAGCCGTCGCGCAAAAAGCCGGTGAGGGGGTCATAAGAGCAGGGCAGCAAATCGGTGCCCAACACATTGCGTGCAGTCATGATGGTGTGTTTACAGTGCAGTATGGCAAGCGCATTGTGAGACAAGCCGTTGGCCAGGATGCTTTGAATTTTGCTAAAACCCCCTGTGAGTCGCGGTGTTTGTGTGCTTTGCGCGTAACGCAGAGGGAGACCTGAGTTGTTCTGCCCGGGTTGCACTGTGTTTTGTGCACAATTTGTCTTGCCCTGATCAGGCCCTGAAACCGTGGCCTGGCCCGTTGAATTGACGCAAGCTGGGAGTATGCTTATGCTCTGGCGCAGCAAAAAAATGATGAGAGACCGACGTGAGTGACTTGAATCCCACATTACAGTTTGATCAAGGCGACCTGGCTGAGCGGCTGGATGCGCTCGATGACGCAGCGATTGACACCCTGAACTTCGGGGTGATAGGTTTTGATACTCAAACCGTGGTGCGCCGCTATAACGCTTTTGAGTCCAAGGCTGCAGGCCTGAGCCCACAGCGGGTGATTGGCCAGTCGTTTTTTACCTCGGTGGCCCCTTGTATGAACAACTTTATGGTGGCACAGCGCTTTGAAGATGCCTGGGTGGCTGGTGTGCCGCTTGACGACACCATTGACTACGTGTTGACGCTGCGCATGCGCCCAGTCAAAGTCAAGCTGCGCTTAGTCGCCCAACCAGGGCTTGCCATGCATTACATCTTGCTGCTGCGTGCGTGACCCGGGTGCAAATGGAGAGCCGCTCGATTACAACAGACCCATGTACGAACAGTCGCTCCATGAACCTGCCAGACCCTGAGACAACCGACGACAGTGATGCGTATGCTGCACTGCTGCAGTTTCTATACCGTGTACCCGTTGGGCTGGTGCAAACCAATCTGGATGGCGAGGTGGAGATGATGAATCCCAAAGCCGCTCAGATGCTGATGCCCCTGGCTACCGACGCGAGTCTGGACAATCTTTTTCAAGTGCTCTCGCCCATGGCCCCAGATCTGCGCAAGATGAGTTTGGCCGTGACAGCACCCTCGGGTGAAGTGTGCGATTCGTTGCGCGTTGATGTGAGTGTGCCTTTGGCTGGGGGGCGGACGGTGCGCAGCACCCTGTCCATCAGCATTTTCAAGTTTGATGGCAACCGGCTGCTGGCGATGCTGGGTGACGTCACGCTGGAAGTGCAACGTGAACAGGCGGGTTTGGAGCGCCGTCTGCGTGATGCCGCCCGGCTCGACCTATTGACGCAAATGCCCAACCGAGAGGTGGTGAAGGACCGGCTGTTTGCCATTCAGACGCAACAGACATCGGATGACCAGAACGAGTTTGCAGTGTTGTTCATGAACTGCGACCGCTTCAAGCAAATCAACGATGCACTGGGTGTTGCCGTAGGCGACGAGATGCTGGGCATGCTTGCCGAGCGACTGCGTGCCACTTTGCGCTTGACCGACCGGGTCGGGCGCAGCAGCCCTGCACAGCACATTGCCGCGCGCGTGGGTGGCGATGAATTTGTGGTGCTGCTTGACAACCTGTTGCACCCGGATGACGCGCATGCCGTGGCACAACGTCTGCTTGATGTTCTGGCCAAACCCTACGGTATTGGGCCGCATCAGTTGTATTGTGGTGTCAGCATGGGGGTTGTGATGAAGGCGCAGGCCTCAGGCGATGCAGATGCCGTGATGCAAGATGCCAGTATTGCCATGGTCGAGGCCAAACGCGCTGGCGGTGGGCGCTATGTCGTTTTTGAGACGGCCATGCAGGCGGCGGCCTTGCTGCGCTCACGCACCGAAGCCCAATTGCGCCAGGCGCTGGCCCAGCAACAGTTGTTTGTGGTCTACCAGCCGGTGGTTGGTTTGGACAAGTCGGGCGACATTGACGTTGGCTCTGGGGTGGAGGCCCTGGTGCGCTGGGAACATCCCCAACGCGGGCTGGTATCACCCGTTGAATTTATCGGTCTGGCCGAAGAATGCGGGCTGATTGGTGCTATTGGTGAATTTGTGCTGGATAGCGCGTGCGGTGATTTCATGCAGTGGCAACGCAGCCACCCGCAAGCACCCCGGTTGTTGGCTGTCAATCTGTCACGGGCTCAAATTGAACAGCCTGACGTGGTGTCCATGGTGGCCAAGACGCTGCAAACGCACCAGATGCCAGCCCACCAGTTGCAGCTGGAAATCACTGAAAGTCTGGCTGCACAAAGCGTCCTCGTGCAGCAGCAGTTGTCGGCACTCAAGGCGTTGGGGCTGACGCTGGCGCTTGATGACTTTGGCACCGGCTATTCCTCGCTGTCGAGTTTGCACCAGTTTCCGGTGGATGTGGTCAAAATTGACCGCTCATTCACCGCGCAGGGTGACACCAGCGCCCATCACCGGGTGCTGATCGAAGCCACCGTGCGGGTTGCGCAAAGCCTGGGCATGCAAACTGTCGCCGAAGGCATTGAAACTACCTCACAAGCGGCGGTCATCACTGCGCTGGGTTGCGACAAGGGGCAGGGTTACCTGTACAGCCACCCCTTGACTGCCGAGCAAATGCAGGCCTGGATGGCGCGGGTTTCAACGGAAGGCAACGTTGACGCGTAGCGCTGACCTGTTGCCGATGGGTTGATTGAAACTGCGGCTGACCGACACCAAGTGGCGGAGCTTGACGGGTTACTGAGGCAGTTAGAGGCGGGCATTCAATCAACCCAGCTGAGCACACGAAAGAGTGTGTTCGGGCCTAAACTGCCACTCCATGAATACACCTGACACCCCCACAGACCAGATCTTGAGCGCTGCGTTGAAGCAACAACGCGATGCCTATCTTTTGCACCCGGTGCCGAGTTTGCAAGAACGCAAGGCCGACTTGCGCACGCTGCAGCGGTTTATCCGGGAGCACAAAGATGCGCTGTGTGATGCAATCAGTGCAGACTATGGTCACCGCTCGCGTCACGAAACCCTGCTGGCAGAGATCTTCCCTGCGGTGGACGGCATTGACCACGTCATCGGTGAACTGCGTGGCTGGATGCGACCGCAGCGTCGCTCAGTGGACTGGCGCAACTTTTTAGGTGCCAGCAATCGCGTGATACCCCAGCCCTTGGGCGTGGTGGGCGTGATCGTGCCCTGGAACTTTCCGCTGAATTTGAGCATGGTGCCGCTGAGCTACATCTTTGCCGCAGGCAACCGGGCCATGGTGAAGATGAGCGAAAACTCGCGCCACTTGGCGGCCTACCTGATGGCCCACATGCCGGCCTATTTTCCCCCAGAAAAACTGCAGTTTTTTGATGAAACCGGGGGTGTGGGCGTGGCATTTTCCACGCTCAAGTTCGATCATCTGCTGTTCACCGGCTCGGGCCAGACCGGCCGCGCCGTGATGGCGGCTGCCGCGCAAAACCTGTGCCCGGTGACCCTGGAGCTGGGTGGCAAGGCCCCGGCGATCGTTTGCGATGATTTCCCGCTGAAACTGGCGGCCGAGCGCATTATGTTTGTGAAACTGCTCAATGCCGGGCAGATCTGCACCACAGTGGATCACGCCTGGCTGCCTGCAGGACAGGTCGATACCTTTGTCAACCTGGCGCGGGGTCTGGCGGCAGCGCGGTACCCCAGCCTGGATTCGCCTGACTACACGTCCATCATCGATCCACGCGCTTTTGAACGCCTGCTGGCTGCACTTGAGGATGCGCGAAGCCGGGGTGCACAGCTTGTGCCCCTGCTCGACGGCCCGGCGTTTGACCGAGCCCAACGCAAGATTGCGCCGCACATCGTGCTCAACGCCCCGCCAGACTGCGTGCTGATGCAGCGCGAGATTTTTGGCCCTATCCTGCCGCTGCGCAGCTACACC
>JAIFMR010000217.1 GCA_020048255.1 Rhodoferax sp.
GTGGTCTCCCAAAATTGCGTGTCCTCGGGTCGCCAGTCAGCGATATCGACGCCCGATTGCCTTTGATTTGCCATGTCACCCACTCCTTGTTTGTGTGTCATGACTGTAGTTTTGGCTGGTTTTTAGCGGTATCCCTCTGAAGTACAGGCGTCGTGGATTTGAAGAACTAGGGACGAGTCAGGTGTGTAGTCCTAAAGAGCTAGGTGTTTGTACTAAGGGAGGCCGTCAACATCTCAAACTGTTCAATGGCGACCGGCCTGCCAAACAGGTAGCCTTGGTACGCCATGCAGCCGAGATCTTGAAGCAGGGACAATTGAGCCTCTGTTTCAACGCCTTCGGCAATCACGTTGAGGTGAAAATTTTTCGCCAGGTCGATGATGGTTTTGACCATCACGGCATCATTGTGATCCGTGGTCATGTCGCGCACAAAGCTCTGATCAATCTTGATTTGATCCAAGGGCAACTGCTTCAGATACGACAGAGATGAATATCCAGTGCCGAAGTCGTCCATGGACAGGCGTACCCGCAGGGCTTTCAGAGCGTGCATCTTGCCAATGACGTCGGTCACATCGTTGAGCACGACACTCTCGGTCAGCTCGATTTTCAGGCGAGAGGGATCCACCTTGTGGATGCGAAGTGCCGCGGTGACTTTGTCGACGAAGTCAGCTTGTTTGAATTGCTGGGCACTGACATTCACTGCCAGCGTGAGGTGTCGGGTGTCATCCGCTAAAGACCAAGCGGCCAGTTGTTGACAGGCTGTATCGAGCACCCAGCCGCCAATGTCAAGAATCAATGTGCTTTCTTCAGCAACCGGAATGAAGGCTGCTGGAGACACCATGCCACGTGTTGGATGCATCCACCGCACCAGTGCCTCTGCGCCTATGGGGCGGTGCGTGTTGTCTATTTGTATTTGGTAGTGCAAGTGCAACTGTTGCGCTGAAAGAGCGTGGCGCAAATCAGCTTCCAGCGCCGCGCGCTCCTGAACTGCCCGTTGCATGGACGGGTCAAAGAAGCTTACGGCGTTGCGACCCGATTCTTTGGCACGGTACATGGCCATGTCCGAGTGCTTGAGCACGTCTTTGACGGACAACTCGCTACCGCAATACAGGCTGACGCCGATACTTGACGATCCGAGATATTCCTTGTCATCAAGCTGATAAGGCGCTGTCAAGGTTTTACGTATTTTTTCAGCAACCACGGCAACATGGAGAGACGCGTTTTGCGGGTCGGCATCGAGTTCGTCGAGCAGGATGACGAATTCATCTCCCCCCATGCGTGCCACCGTATCGACTTCACGCAAGCAGTGTTGAATGCGTTTGGCCACCTCCAGCAAAAGCAAGTCTCCGACGTCATGTCCCAGCGTGTCGTTCAAAGTCTTGAAATGGTCCAGATCGAGGAACAGTACAGCGCCATATAGCTGGCTTCGAGTCGAGTTCAACAGCGATGCCTGAAGTCGGTCCATCATCAGGCGGCGGTTGGGCAGCTTCGTCAAGGTGTCGTAATAGGCCAGATTCTGGATGTGTTGGCTATCCACTTTCCGTCTGGCCAAGTAGGACCTTTCAGAGCGATAAACGCCCATCAGCCCCAACAATCCAACCAGCCATATGGCGCAGTGTGACTGGGTCAATTCCAGGGAGTGTGCCGACTGAGCTTCAGTGTAGGGTTGCAATAACACGTAGGCACCAATGCCGCCGCGAACATCGCCCACTTGGTAGTTTTGCTGATCATGGCACTTGAGGCAACCACTGGTGACGGCCAGCGGTTGCATCAATCGCAAATGCGCTCTGCCGTCGAGATTGCTGACCTCCAGCGCCTCCTTGGCACCTTGCTCGAAACTCTTCAGGGCGCGGGCTTCCCACTCATCGGCTGCATTTTTAGGGTTGAATAATTTCAAGCTGGTCAGGTGGCTCTTGATGCCCAGATCACCGTTGAAATTTTCTTGCACCTCGCGAATCACGTAGGCCGGGTTCATCAGTGTCAACTTGAGACCGGAGGTGGTGATCACATCGCGCTCAGCATCTCCCAAATAGGGGTTGGGTGGCGTCTTTTCAGTGGGTGGCACGTATACACCACCATGGGACGACGCCCAGTTGCGAAAGCCAATATCTTTGGCCAGGCTCGAGCGGGCTGCCGCGATGGCGGTGTTGAGACTGCTGCGTTCAATCTGATGCAGATTCCAGACCAACGAGGCGCTGACCAGCATGGTCCACACCATGAAAATGATCGCGTATTTTCGCAGCATGGATAACACGACCGACACTGGCCTTGAAAGATGAGTCTTCAGCCTTTAAGCACCGGTGTGACGCCACTGTTGCCCAAATACTCAGAATGTCGCACTTCTGTCAGATACATCCAGATCAAAGATACCCAGACAACGCCATACATCAACATGAAAGCGCTGGACCGGATGCCGGTCAGGTCCATCAGAACACCAAACATGATGGGCAGCAGGAAGCCGCCCAGGCCACCGGCCAGACCCACAATACCGCTGATGGTGCCGATGTTCTGCGGGTAGTCATCGCTGATGTACTTGAAGACACTCGCCTTGCCAAAAGCCCAGGCAATGCCCAGGGTGAACATCAGAAGGGTGAACAAGTAGACGTTCAGGCCAATGTGAAAGGTCTTGGGGCCGTCCACGGTGGTGATGGTGAAGTCGGTTTGTGGATAGCTCAGCAAAAACAGGCAAATCCAGCTCACCCACAGAACCCACCAGGTCATGGCGTGTGCGCCATATTTGTCGGACAGCCAGCCGCCAACTGCACGCAACACCCCGCCAGGCAGCGAGAAGCAGGCCGCCAGCAGGGCAGCGGTGCGGATGTCCAGCCCAAACTCGCCCACGTAATACTGCACCATCCACAGCGACAGCGCGACATATCCACCAAAAACAATGCTGTAGTACTGGCAATATTTGATGACTTTGGGGTCTTTCAAGGACTTGAGTTGATCGCGAAAGGTGACATGGCTGGGTACCAAGTGGGTCGGGTCACTGTGGCTGAAAAACCAGAACAAAATCACCGTACCCAGCATGATGCCGGCATACACCTGCGGCACCATGGTCCAGCCAAAACCCACTACCAATGCGGGTGCCAGAAATTTGTTGACGGCCGAGCCTGAATTGCCGGCACCGTAAATGCCCATGGCAAAGCCCTGCTGTTTTTTAGGAAACCAGCGAGCCACATAGGGCGTTCCTACAGAAAATGAACCACCGGCAAGACCGACAAACAGGCCAATTGTCAAGAAGTGCCAGTATTCGGTGGCGTAGCTCATGAACCAGATCGCCGGCACGGTGGATGCCATCAAGAGGGTCATCACAATGCGGCCGCCGTATTTATCGGTCCAAATGCCCAACGGCACCCGAATCAGGGAACCTGTCAGCACGGGCATGGCGGTGAGCAGGCCAAATTCGGTGGCGTTCAAGCCCAGGGTTTTCTTGATGGGAATGCCAATCACGGCAAACATCATCCACACCATGAAACATACTGTGAAAGCGAAGGTGCTGACAATCAGCACCGAGAGCGCCTGCCCTCTTTTAGTCATAGCAAACTCCTTTTTTGGGATGCTGTGACTCTATGTTTTGTGACTGATGAGCGGTATCCCTCTGAAGAACACCCAAGTCCGGACAATTGAACTACATCGGCCTGGATGAGGCTAGTTCCAAAGAACTATCCCCAGCTAAAACACGATGGTGATGTGGACGGTGTCCTGGTTTTTTTCTGCTTGAACATGGTGCGAGCTGTTGCGCGCCAGTCGCAGCATTCTGTCGTTGTCCAGCAAGACATCGGCAACAAAACCACGCAGGCCACGCATCGTCGCGTGTTTGATCATGCAGGCTTGCAGAGCGCTACCTAGCCCGCAGCTTTGCCAGTCCGGGTGAACCATGTAGGCCACATCGGCCAGGTTGGTGGTGGGGTCGATGAAATAGCAGGACTGCGCGACGATGCTGGCTTCCTCAAGGTCGCCGCTGGTGGCGACAAACGCCACTTCGTTGTCGTAGTTGACATTGCACAGGCGTTCCACCTCGGCATCCGAGAGACCGCGAACATGGCGGAAGAATCGGGTGTAAACGTCTGCATCGCTGAGTTGATGGAACAACTCGCGGATACCCTGAGCATCGCTTGACCGGGCTGGACGCAGCAGCACAGTGCGGTTGTCCTTGAGCAGCACAGTTTGCTCTTCTTCAACTGGGTAGGCTTGCAGGTTATGCAGGGTTTGTTCGGCCGAGAGATAGCCCATGGCTTGGGCTTTTGCAAACAGCTCTGGTCGGAATTTGGGGTGTGCCAGTTCGATCAGCGCCGTGGCTCGCTGGCGAATCGACTTGCCAAACAGGTAGGCAATACCGTACTCCGTCACCACATAGTGCACGTCGGTGCGGGCGATGGTGGCAGACTCGGCCTCAAGGAGTGAGGGGCGGATGCGTGACACTTGACCGTCTTCGGTGGTCGATGTCATGCAAATGATGGGCTTGCCGCCCGGAGACTGTGCCGCACCCAGCAAAAACTCACCCTGGCACCCAATACCGCCGTAAAACTCTCCGCCGAATTGGTCTATGCAAACTTGGCCGGTCAGGTCAATGGCAAAGGCCTGTGCAATGGACACCATCTTGTATTGTTTGGAGATTGCTATCGGATTGCAGATGCTGTCAATCGGCTGGAACGAAAACAACGGGTTGTGGTCGATCAGGTCGTAAAGGCGGCGCGAGCCCAGGGCCATGCTGGCCACAATCTTGAAGGGGTGACGGGTCTTTTGAGCTCCGGTCAGGTTGCCGTTTTCCAGCAGTGGAATGATTGCATCGGACACCACATCAGAGTGAATGCCCAAGTCCTTGCGGTCAGTCAGGTATTGCAGCGCTTCATGCGCCAGCTGCCCCATGCCAATCTGCAAAGTGGATCCATCGTCGATGATGCCCGCGATATAACGGGCAATGCGCTGCACATCTTTCTCTTGTGCGGGGACGCGTTGCAGTTCGGTGATCGGTGTGTTGACCGGCACCAAATAATGGATGCGACTGACGTGCAGGGTGGTGTCGCCCATCGATCGAGGCATATTAGGGTTGACCTCGGCAATCACCAATTTGGCACGCGCGACAGCTGCCGGGATGATGTCAACGGAGACACCCAGACTGACATAGCCGAATTCGTCTGGCACGGACACCTGAACCAAGGCCACGTCGACAGGGATACGTCCGAGCAGAATCATGTCGGGCACACGCGCTATCGAGATGGGTACGTACTCCACCATGCCTTGCTTAACGGCAGCACGCATGTCGCTACCGACAAAAAAAGTGCGGTGTTTCAGCCGGGTGGTGCTCAGACCCTGAGCATCGTGGTCAAAGGCTTTGATGGTGAAGAAATGCAGCAACTCGAGGTCAGCGGGCAGTGCAGGCATGGCCTCGAGTGCCTGAAGCAAGGTGACTGGGGCGGCGCAACCGCTGCCAACAAAAACGTGATTGCCCCGGCGAATATGTTTTACCGCCAGTTCCGCCGTGGTGACCTGGTTGGCATAGGCCAATAAGGGATCGGCCTTTTTACGTGGTTTTTTGCTGAACATGGGTCGCGCTTTAAATCAGCCCATGTTCTGTGGCGATCACCGCCGCATGCACCCGGCTGCTGACGTCGAGTTTTCGCAAGATGTGCTGCACATGGATTTTGACGGTGGTCTCGGCAATGCCGTGCTCTCGGGCAATCTCCTTGTTGCTGGCCCCGCGGGCGATGCCGCGCAGAATGTCGTTTTCACGCGGCGACAGGCTGGCCAAAGCCGTGGATGGGAGGAGGGCCGTCGCGGGCTGATCGCGTGGCGCTTTGGCATGGGTGGCACCCCGGTAAGCAGCAATCAATTTACCCATCATTTCAGGTGCAATCACGCTGTCGCCTTGCATGGCGCGGTCGATGGCGCTTGTCAGTGCATCCCCTTCAATGGTCTTGAGCAGGTAACCTGCAGCGCCGGCATGCAGGGCTGATGCCAGGTCATTTTCGTCTTCGCTCACGGTCAGCATCAAAATGACAGCCCTGGGCGCAGCCTCATGCAGCGCGGGGATAGCGTCGACACCATTGACGCCTGGCAAATGGTTGTCCAGCAAAATCAAATCGGGTTGCAGCTCCAAGGCCTTGCGCTGGGCTTGTCCGGCGTCAGCGGCATCACCAATCACCACCAAATGGGGGTCACGGCCCAGCAGCGCAGTCAATCCACGTCGAAACAAGGTGTGATCATCCACCACAAGAATACGCACGGCTGCGGGGGGTTGACCGAGGGGCAGGAGGTTTTGCATGTCAGAAAGTCAGGTCACATGGGCAGTCAAGGGGGTGTCTACGGCAGGTGGCGAGGTGTGAATGGGTGCTGGCAGGCTCAAAATCACCGAGCTTCCGCGTTCTGGGGACGAGATGACTTGCAGGTCTGCGCCAATGCGTTGTGCGCGCTCCTGCATGATGCGCAAGCCTACGTGGGTTTCGTCGAGTTCGTCATCATCGGTAGCAAAGCCAATGCCGTCATCGCGTACCTCAAATCGCCAAGCGGGTTGCTGCTGAACATCCAGCCACACTTGCGAGGCGCGGGCATGTTTGCGCACATTGGACAAGGCTTCCTGGATGATGTGCAGTGCCTGGATTTGCAGGTCCGGTGCCAGGGGCAGACCGTGCCCTTGCAAATTCAGACTGGCTTTGATGCCGCTCTGATGTTCAAACTTTTGCAGAGTGGTGATCAGCGCGGGTTCAATGTCTTCGGCATTGGTGCGCGTGCGAAAGTGCAACAGCAATTCACGCACATCGCTGTAGCTTTCCCGAACGCCCATGTCAATCTCGTCCACAATTTTGGCGACCTCAGCCTGGTCTTTAGTTTTGATGGCATCGCGCATCAATTGCACCTGGATTTTCAAAAAAGCCAGCGATTGCGCGATCGAGTCGTGGAGTTCGCGCGCCAGCAGGTGGCGTTCCTGCGAAACCGCTGCTTCTTTTTCAAGCGCGTTCAAGCGCAGATTCTCCATGCCGCTGGCCAGGTGGCGGCT
>JAIFMR010000202.1 GCA_020048255.1 Rhodoferax sp.
TTTTTCTTTCTGGTGGGGTTGGAGATCAAGCGTGAACTGCTCGAGGGCGAGCTCGCCAGTCTGCGGCAAGTGATGTTGCCGGCGGGCGCGGCGCTGGGCGGCATGGCAGTGCCTGCCCTGATTTATGCCAGCATCAATGCCGGTGACCCGGTCGCTTTGCGTGGCTGGGGAATTCCCATGGCCACCGACATCGCCTTTGCCTTGGGGATTTTGGTGTTGCTGGGCTCCAGAGTGCCGGCGTCTTTGAAAATTTTTCTGACGGCTGTGGCCATCCTGGACGACCTGGGTGCCATTCTGGTCATTGCATTTTTCTACACCGCCGATTTGTCGCTGTCCATGCTGTTGGCGGCTGGCGCGGGCTGCTTGTTGCTGCTGGCGCTAAACCGGGCACGGGTCACCGCCATCGGCCCGTACGTGGTGGTGGGGCTGGTCATTTGGGTGTGCGTATTGAAATCTGGCATCCACGCCACGCTGGCGGGTGTGATCACGGCCCTGGCCATTCCCTTGACCGACGGCAAAGGCGGCTCGCCTTTGCAAACCGCCGAGCATGCGTTGCACCCCTGGGTGGCTTACTTGGTTTTGCCGGTGTTTGCCTTTGCCAATGCCGGTGTTGACCTGGCTGGCGTGAGTTGGGCCACGGTAATGCAAACCGTGCCTTTGGGCATTGCCTGCGGCCTTCTTTTTGGTAAGTTCATGGGGGTGTTTGGCGCTTCCTGGCTGCTGATACGGTTTGCCGGCGCCAAATTGCCTGAGCACAGTACTTGGCGGCAGTTTGCCGGTGTGGCGGTGTTGTGTGGTGTGGGATTCACCATGAGCCTGTTCATTGGCTCACTGGCGTTTGAGGGCGCTGAAGCAGCCTATGCAGCACAGGTCAAAATTGGCGTGCTGCTGGGATCTATGCTCAGCGCGGCTTTGGCGGTGACGATGTTGTTGCGCCCCGGGCGCCCAAACTGAGTTGTGGCACGGCCGGGGGTGCGCCCAAGCAATGGCTCAGTGCGACGCCGCTGGCCCGTGCGACATCAGCTTGTCGGTGTAGGCAATGGCAATCGCCGACAACAAGAACGTGATGTGAATGGCTGTTTGGGCAATGAGCACCTTGTCGCTGTAATTGGCTGCATTGATGAACGTCTTGAGCAGGTGAATCGAGCTGATGCCAATGATGGCAGTGGCCAGTTTGACCTTGAGAACGGATGCGTTGACGTGGTCTAGCCATTCGGGTTGGTCTTCGTGGCCCTCTAGGTTTAGCCGGCTCACAAAGGTCTCATAACCACCCACAATCACCATGATCAGCAGGTTAGAAATCATGACCACGTCTATCAAAGCCAGCACCACCAGCATGATGACGGTCTCGTTAAGTTGTGTGATGGGTGCGTCTGTCTTGTAGCCAATGCTGTCGATCAGGGCTTGGAGCGCGGTCTGGCTGCCGAAAGCAGCCTCCAGCAGGTGCACCAATTCGACCCAAAAGTGAAAAACATAAACACCTTGCGCCGCGATCAAGCCAAGGTACAGCGGCAGCTGCAGCCATCGGCTGGCAAAAATAAAGCGGGGGATCGGGCGCAGCGGACGAGGCGAGGGTGTGGACATGGGTTTGACAGGCTGATAAAACAAAAGGGGCATTTTACGGCCGAAGGCCTGAACTGAACTTCAGTCAGTAGCATGTAAGTGCAAGCTAAGACATTAGTGGGCGAAATTTACTTAACTAGAGGAGACTTATCCGTGACCACACCAAAATCTGCTGTCGAATCCACCTTGGTTGAAAACCGTGTTTTTCCGCCCAGCGAAGCCACTGTCAAAGCGGCACGCATTTCGGGCATGGATGGCTATAACGCGTTGTGCGCTGAAGCAGAAAAAGATTTTCAAGGTTTTTGGGCCCGTCTTGCGCGTGAAAACGTGGTCTGGAACAAGCCCTTTACCAAAACATTGGACGAGTCCAATGCGCCTTTTTACAAGTGGTTTGAAGACGGCGAACTCAACGCGTCGGCCAACTGCCTTGACAAGCACATGGGTACGCCCAATGAGAACAAGGTCGCCGTGATTTTTGAAGCTGACGGCGGCGAAGTCACCAAAACCACATACAAAGAACTGCTGGCCAAAGTCAGCCAGTTCGCCAATGCGCTCAAAGCCCGTGGCATCAACAAGGGTGACCGCGTCCTGATTTACATGCCCATGACGCTTGAAGGCGTGGTGGCCATGCAGGCTTGCGCCCGTATTGGCGCCACCCACAGCGTCGTGTTCGGTGGTTTTTCGGCCAAGGCGCTGCAGGAACGCATCATGGACGCAGGTGCTGTGGCTGTGGTCACTGCCAACTTCCAGATGCGTGGCGGCAAACAGTTGCCCCTGAAGGGCATTGTGGACGAAGGCCTGGGCCTGGGTGGCTGCGAGTCGATCAAGACCGTGTTTGTGTTTGAACGCACACCGGCTGCCTGCAACATGGTTGCCGGCCGTGACATCACCTTCACAGAAGCGCTGGCCGGTCAAAGCACGGAATGCGCACCAGTCATGGTAGGTGCCGAGCATCCGCTGTTCATCTTGTTTACCTCGGGCTCTACGGGTAAACCCAAGGGTGTGCAACACGCCACCGGCGGTTTTGTCTTGTGGTCCAAGTTGACCATGGACTGGACTTTTGATCTGAAGGCAGACGATGTGTTCTGGTGCACCGCCGACATCGGCTGGATCACGGGTCACGCCTATGTGGCTTACGGTCCTCTGGCTGCAGGCGCCACCCAGATCATTTTTGAAGGTATTCCGACTTACCCGAATGCTGGTCGTTTCTGGCAGATGATTGAGCGTCACAAATGCTCCATTTTCTACACCGCCCCCACCGCGATTCGCTCACTCATCAAGTCGGCTGAGTCGGACGAAAAAGTTCATCCGGACCGCTCCGACCTCACCAGCCTGCGCATTTTGGGCTCGGTGGGTGAACCCATCAACCCCGAAGCCTGGATGTGGTACTACAAGAACATCGGCCATGAGAAATGCCCGATTGTGGACACCTTCTGGCAGACCGAAACCGGTGGTCATATGATCACGCCTCTGCCTGGCGCCACACCGCTGGTGCCGGGTAGCTGCACCTTGCCATTGCCTGGCATCATGGCCGCCATCGTGGACGAAGCTGGCCACGACGTGCCCAATGGTTCAGGCGGTATGCTTGTGGTCAAGCGCCCCTGGCCGTCCATGATTCGCACCATTTGGAACGACCCCGAGCGTTTCAAGAGCAGTTATTTCCCACCGGAAATGGGCGGTACCTATTACCTGGCGGGCGACGGCGCGGTGCGCAGCGAAGACCGCGGCTACTTCCGCATCACCGGCCGTATCGACGACGTGCTGAACGTCTCCGGTCACCGGATGGGCACCATGGAAATCGAATCCGCCTTGGTGGCCAAGACCGACTTGGTGGCTGAAGCTGCCGTGGTAGGCCGTCCGGACGACCTGACCGGTGAAGCCATTTGCGCATTTGTGGTCTTGAAGCGTGGTGTGCCTTCGGGCGACGAAGCCAAGCAAATTGCCAAAGAGTTGCGCGACTGGGTGGCCAAAGAAATCGGCCCGATTGCCAAGCCCAAGGACATTCGCTTTGGTGAGAACCTGCCCAAGACACGTTCGGGCAAGATCATGCGCCGCCTGCTGCGTTCGCTGGCCAAGGGTGAAACCATTACCCAAGATACTTCCACGCTGGAAAACCCAGCGATTCTGGGTCAGCTGGGTCAAACCTACTGATGCTACAGAATAAAGAGCTTCTGGCGCTTACACAGTAAGGGCTAGAGGCTCTTTTAGGTCGATTCCTGAAATTAAAAAAGCCCGCCGTCGCGGGCTTTTTTGTGGCGCATTTATCTTGTGCTGGTTGGCTGTTATTGCGTCAAAACCCACTTTGCCAAGGCTTCCGCTTCGGCTTGGCTGACTTGTGGGTTGGCGGGCATGGGCACAGCACCCCACACGCCGGCGCCGCCTTTCATGATTTTGGTCACCAGCTTGGCATTGGCGTTTTGACCAGCGTATTTTTTACTCACGTCTTTGTAGGACGGGCCGACAATCTTTTTCTCAACCGCGTGGCAGGCCATGCAGTTTTTCTTTTGTGCCAAAGCTTGATCGGCCAGCAAAGTGCGCGTTTCATGGCATCATCCTTCAAAGTATTCAATTGGTGAGCGTTTAACGGCATTGTAGGGACGGTGGTTGACATGCCCTGGCGAAATACCAGAAGGGCTGGGGGTATTCATCTGACACAACGAAGGAGTGACGTCATGTATTTGTTGATCTTGGGTTTGATTTTGTTGGTGTTGAAGTACCTGGAGTTTGGCCCGGTTGCCCTGTGGTCCTGGTGGCTGGTTTTGGTACCGTTTGCGTTGGCCGTCGCCTGGTGGTCCTGGGCCGACAACACGGGTTACACCAAAAGAAAAGCCATGGAGCGCGAAGACAAACGCCGCGCGGACCGTCGGGATCGCACCAAAGAGGCACTTGACGAAAAGTACAGCAAAACCCGCCGCTGAAGCACACGTTGGTGTCGCGGGGCTTCTCGTTCAGGGATGGGCTCTTGCCAGCTCTGTGGGCCATAATCTGCCACGCATTTTTCACCTGTTTTTAAACGCTACTGATCAAGAACACCATGCCCGCCTATCTTTCCAAAACCTCCACCGCTGGTCGCAATATGGCGGGCGCACGTTCTCTTTGGCGTGCCACCGGCATGAAAGACGATGACTTCAGCAAGCCCATCATTGCAGTGGTGAACTCGTTCACGCAGTTTGTGCCAGGCCATGTGCACCTGAAAGATCTGGGACAACTGGTGGCGCGTGAGATTGAAGCTGCGGGTGGAGTGGCCAAAGAGTTCAACACCATTGCTGTGGACGACGGTATTGCCATGGGCCATGACGGCATGCTGTATTCGCTGCCGAGCCGCGACATCATTGCCGACTCGGTGGAGTACATGGTCAACGCCCATTGCGCCGATGCGATGGTGTGCATTTCCAACTGCGACAAGATCACCCCGGGCATGTTGATGGCTGCCATGCGACTGAATATACCGGTGGTGTTTGTGTCGGGTGGCCCCATGGAAGCCGGCAAGGTCAAACTGGCCAACCCAACCACGCACACCCTGGAATTCAAAAAGCTCGACCTGATCGACGCGATGGTGATGGCGGCTGACGACAAGGTGAGTGATGCTGATGTGGCCGAGGTGGAGCGCTCCGCCTGCCCGACCTGCGGTTCGTGTTCGGGCATGTTCACGGCCAATTCCATGAACTGCCTGACCGAGGCCCTGGGCCTGGCCTTGCCTGGCAACGGCACGGTGGTGGCGACCCACGCTGACCGCGAGCAGCTGTTCAAACGTGCCGGTCACCTGGCCGTCGAGCTGTGCCAGCGCTATTACGAGCAAGACGACAGCAGTGTGTTGCCACGCTCCATGGGCTTCAAGGCCTTTGAGAACGCCATCACCTTGGATATTGCCATGGGTGGTTCCACCAACACCATCCTGCACATTCTGGCGATTGCACAGGAGGCAGAAATTGACTTCACCCTGGCCGACATCGACCGCCTTTCGCGCTCGGTGCCCCAGCTGTGCAAGGTGGCACCCAACACCAACAAGTACCACATTGAAGACGTGCACCGCGCTGGCGGTATTTATGGCATCCTGGGCGAGCTGGACCGCGCTGGCAAGCTGCACACCGATGTGCCCACGGTGCACAGCAAGACCTTGCGAGAAGCACTGGACCTCTGGGACATCGCCCGTAACCCGTCCGAAGGCGTCAAGACCTTTTACATGGCCGGCCCCGGTGGCATTCCCACCCAGGTGGCCTTCAGCCAGAACGCCCGCTGGCCCAGCCTGGACGCGGACCGTGCCGAAGGCTGTATTCGCTCTGGCGCGCATGCCTTCTCGCAAGAGGGTGGCCTGGCGGTGCTGCGTGGCAACATCGCGCTGGACGGCTGCGTCGTCAAGACCGCCGGCGTGGACGACAGCCTGATGGTGTTTGAAGGCCCGGCCCATGTGGTGGAAAGCCAGGACGAGGCGGTAGAGCATGTCCTGAATGACCAGGTCAAGGCCGGTGATGTGGTGATCGTGCGTTATGAAGGCCCCAAGGGCGGCCCGGGTATGCAAGAAATGTTGTACCCCACCAGTTACATCAAGTCCAAGGGCCTGGGCAAGGCCTGTGCCTTGCTGACCGATGGTCGTTTTTCAGGCGGCACCTCGGGCCTGTCGATCGGTCACGCTTCGCCTGAAGCGGCCGCTGGCGGTGCCATCGGCCTGGTGCGTAACGGCGACCGAATTCGTATTGACATTCCCAACCGCTCCATCAACGTTCTGTTGTCGGATGACGAATTGGCGCACCGCCGTGCTGAGCAGGACGCCAAGGGATGGAAGCCCGCCATGCCACGCAAGCGCAAGGTGTCGGCTGCGCTCAAGGCTTATGCCAAGCTGGTGATGTCGGCTGACAAGGGCGCGGTGCGCGACCTGTCTCTGCTGGAGGATTAGTCCGTCTATTCGGCGCCGTTGCAGTTGAATTCCCGATTTCGACGGTCTGTCGCATCGGGCCTGCTAGCCTGTCGCTGACGTGATACTGTTGCCGGCCCGATTGGCCTGTGGGCCGATACCTGCAACTCTCCCGTGGATCCAAGGCGCCTGAGTGCCAGGCGACCCGATGGGGTGTTTTGTGCGATGACCCGCCAGGAAAATCAGATCATGAATGTTGAAATCCAAGCTTTGAAGTCCGTATCTATTTGGCGCCGCAAGCCGTTCTGGCTGTCCTTGGCTGTGGTACTGGCTTTGGGCGTGGTCGGTGCCGTCTTGGCGGTCAAGAGCCAGTCGATCAAAGCTGCTGAGTCAGGCAAAAAAGACAGCCCGGTGGTCACTTTGGAATTTGCTGCTGGGGATATCGCGGTGGTGGCGTTGCAAGCCTTGTCTCAGGGCATTTCCGTCAGTGGTTCTTTGTCACCGGTCACGCAGGCCACTGTCAAATCGACTGTGGGCGGTGAGGTGCGGCGTGTGCTGGTGCGCGAGGGCGAAGCGGTGCGCCAAGGCGCAGTGCTGGCAGAAATTGACGGGACCGAGGCGCGTACACGCCTGGAGGCGGCACTGGCAGACCAGGCTGAGCGACGTGCCAGGTCGGACATCGCCACTCGCAACCGTGACACCAACCACGGACTCCTCAAGCAAAATTTCATTTCCCAGAACGCTTTTGACCAGCTGCAAAGCACTTACCAGGCCAGTCAGGCCGCAGTGCAGTGGGCCGATGCCCAGGTGAAGCTGGCCAAACAAGCTGCGGCCGACACCCTGGTGCGTGCGCCGATGTCAGGCACGGTGGCCAAGCGGCTGGTCAATGGCGGTGAACGGGTGGGGGTGGATGTACCTTTGCTGCAGTTGGTCGATTTATCGCGGCTGGAACTTGAAGCCAGCGTGCCGGCATCTGATGTGGCGCGCATCACCGTTGGGCAAATGGTGAGTTTCTCGGTCGATGGTTTTGGCGATCGTCAGTTTGAGGGCAAGGTGGCGCGCATCAATCCGCTGGCGGAGGCGGGCACGCGGTCGATCAAGTTGTTTGTCACTGTGCCCAATGGCGATGCCAGTCTGCGCGGTGGCATGTTTGCCCAGGGCGTGGTGACGGTGTCTCAGTCCAAGGTGGTCCCGGTGTTACCGATGAGCGCCGTGTTTGAGGAGGCTGGCCAGGCCTATGCTTTCAGTGTCGAAGGTGGCAAACTGGTCAAGCGTGCTTTGAAGCTGGGACTGAAGGACGAGGCCGGTGGTCTGGTGGAAGTGGTGGACGGCGTGGGCGCCGGCACAAGCGTGGTGCGCATCCGCATGAACGGGCTCAAGGCGGGGGCACCTGCGGTGCTGCGCGACGCAACGACCGCTGCCAAGCCGGTCAGCGCACCGGTTTAAGCAGCACGGAGAGCCGACCATGTGGATCACCAAAACAAGTATCAACCAGCCGGTCTTCGCCACCATGGTGATGCTGGCGCTCATGCTGCTGGGCATTATTTCGTATACCCGGCTGGGTGTGGAGCAAATGCCGGATGTACAGGTGCCTGGCGTCTGGCTGCAGGTGCGCTACCCCGGCGCCTCGCCCGAGCAGGTCGAAGCCGATCTGGTGAAACCGATGGAAGAGGCGATCAACACCATCACCGGTATCAGCACCCTGTTCAGCAATTCGTTTGAGGGTCGGGGTGAACTGTGGATTGAATTTGACCTGAAAACCGACATGACCAAGGCGGTGCAGGACGTGCGCGACAAGGTGGCACAACTCCGACCGGCTTTCCCCAAAGATGCAAAAGACCCCTTGGTGGTGCGTGGCCAATTTGACGGTGCCGAACCCACATCGACCTACGCCATCCTGTCAAAAACCCGCAGCCTGCGCGAGCTGTCGACCCTGACCGACCAGTTGATCGTCAAGCGGCTGCAAGGGGTGTCGGGTGTGGGCCAAGTGAATGTGGGTGGCACGGTGCAGCGCCAAGTGCAGATCAAGCTCAAACCGCAACAGATGCTGGCGTATCAGGTGGGTATTGACGAGGTGCTGGGTGCCATTCGCGCCATCAATCAGGACATGCCCGCAGGCAACCTGCGGGCCGATGTTCAGGAGCAATTGGTGCGGGTGGAGGGCAAGCTCAAGAGTGTCGAGGCCTTTGCCAAGATCATTGTGGCGCGTCGCTCGGGTGTGCCGGTGTTGTTGGAGCAGGTGGCCACGGTGAGCGACGGCGAGCGCGAAGAGCAGTCCATCGGACGCGTCAACGGCCAGCCCGCGCTAACCATCGGCATCTTCAAGACGCAGGATGCCAATCTGGTTGAAACCGGCGAAGCCGTCACCAAAACCATGGACGGACTGCGCAAGCAACTGCCGGCAGACGTGGAAATCCGCGTCATTTCGGAGAACGCCAGCTACGTGAAAAATTCATTGGACAACGTCAAAAGCACCATCATTGAAGGCGGTTTGCTGACGGTGCTGATCGTGTTCCTGTTTTTGCATTCCTGGCGTAGTACCATCATCACCGGCGTCACGCTGCCGATTTCGGTCTTGTCGACTTTCATTGCCATGTACGCGTTTGGTTTCACCATCAACGCGGTGACCCTGATGGCCTTGTCGCTGTGCATTGGCTTGCTGATTGACGATGCGATTGTGGTGCGTGAGAACATCGTGCGCCATGTGGGCATGGGCAAAAGCCACCTGGATGCCGCGCGCGATGGCACCGAGGAAATCGGGCTGGCGGTGCTGGCCACCACGCTGGCGATTTGTGCGGTGTTCATTCCGGTGGCTTTCATGAGCGGGATCATTGGCCGGATCTTTTTCCAGTTTGGTATCACCGTGACGGTGGCGGTCCTGGTGTCGCTGTTTGTCAGTTTCACGCTGGATCCGATGCTGTCATCGGTGTGGAAAGACCCGGTGGCCACGCGGTTTTCCAAGGTGCCGTGGCTGGGCCGGCTGATGGAGCATATTGAACACCGAGTGGAATGGTTGCATGAGGTGTATGCACGCCTGTTGCGCCGCACGTTGCATCGGCGCAAGACCACGCTGGCGATTGCCGGGGCGATTTTTGTGGCTAGCCTGGGTTTGGTGCCGCTGGTGGGCGGGGAATTCATGCCGTCGGCCGACCAGGGTGTTTTTTCATTGAAGATCAAAACGCCTGTGGGCTCCAGCCTGCCGTACACAGACGGCAAGGTGCGCCAGATTGAAGCGGTCATCGGTCAGTTCAAGGAAATTGAGCTGATCAGCACCACGGTCGGCGGCAACAACCGCAACGAGGCCGAACTGCTGCTGAAGCTCACCGATGCCAAAACCACCCAGCGGCGCTCTCAGAAGGACATGGAAAAAGCTGTGCGCGAGCGGCTCAAAAGCATCGCGGGTATCGAGTTGTCGGTGGGTTTCAACAAGCCGATCTGGATCAACCTGATCGGTCCGGCGTCAGCTGAGTTGCCGCAGTTGCTTGACACCATCATGGCCAAGGTGGGGGCGGTCAAAGGGGTGGTGGACCTGGAGCACAGCCTGCAAGCGGCCAACCCGGCCGTCATCATCAAGGTCAATCAAGCCGTGGCCAGTGATCTGGGGCTGTCTCTGGAACGCATTGGCTCGGCACTGCGACCGTTTGTCAATGGCGATCAGGTCAGCAACTGGCTGGCGCCCGATGGGCAGAACTATGAGGTCAATGTGCAACTACCGCGCTCTGGCCGGCAACGTCTGGCCGACCTGGGTGAACTTTCCATTGCCAGCAATCGTCTGGATGCCAATGGCGCACCGGTCATGGTGCCGCTGCGCCAAGTGGTCGAGTTTGTGCCGTCCACCAGCCCGCAGGTGATTAAACGCCAGAATCTGGAGCGACGCGTGGGCATCTACGCCAGTGTGGAGGGGCGCCCCACCGGAGACGCTGCCAAGGAAGTTACCCAGGTAGTCAAAGGCATTGACCTGCCGCCAGGTTACCGCTTTGACATCAAGGGCGAGGCGGAACAAAACGCCGAGGCCGGCAGCGCTGCGCTGGTGGCACTGGGGCTGGCGGTGATCTTTATTTATTTCATTCTGGCGTCGCAATTTGCCAGCTTCTTACAGCCAGTGGCCATCATGGCCTCATTGCCGTTCACGCTGGTGGGGGTGATGGGTGCCTTGATCGTGACGGGCTCAACGCTGAACCTTTTTTCCATCATCGGCTTCATCATGCTCATGGGCCTGGTGGTGAAAAACGCCATTTTGCTGGTGGACTTTGCCAACCACTCGCAGCGCGCTGGCATGAACCAGTTTGATGCCGTGCTCAACGCCGGCCAGGTGCGTCTGCGCCCCATCATCATGACCACACTGGCGATGATCTTTGGCATGTTGCCCATGGCCATTGGTATGGGTGAGGGGGCAGAGTCCCAGGCGCCGATGGGTCGTGCGGTGATTGGCGGGCTGATCACTTCCACCCTGCTGACCCTTGTCGTGGTGCCGGTGCTTTACACCTACCTGGACAACCTGCCGCGCTGGTGG
>JAIFMR010000132.1 GCA_020048255.1 Rhodoferax sp.
GGAATACTTCCTGATAAATTTCTTCATATTGAACTTTCTAAATTGGATCCAACCAAAAACTGAACCGGTCAACTCACTCTTGAAGTTCAACGTAAGCCAACCCGTGCAGATGTACGACCGCGTGAAGATGTTGAAATACCTTCTCATGGTCGCCACCCGATGGTCGTGACAAGCACACGGCTTGTTTGTACGGTGGCGAACGCCAGCAGAAATTAATCTCGGCGGTATCGTGTGCAACCGAACAGACCCCCAATTCGTCACGCCTTATGGTCCGGGTGTCGGCGCTTTCGGCGCTTGCAAATGTTTTAACTACCTGGACCCACCATGAAAAAATTTCCTCATCTGCTCAGCGGCATCACCATGGCAGCCTGCTTGATGTTTGGCACCCACGTCATCGCGCAAACGATGTCGGCTACCGACTTCAAAGCGTCAGAAGCACGTATCAAAGCCGACTACAAGGTGGATAAAAATGCCTGCGACGCTGCATCCGGCAACGCCAAGGACATTTGTATTGCGCAGGCCAAAGGCAAGCGAGATGTGGCCTCAGCTGAACTGAACAAAGGCTACAAGCCGACACAAAAGAATCAATACAAACTCAGTGTGGCCATGGCAGAGGCAACTTACGACGTTGCCAAGCAAAAGTGCGATGACCTGTCAGGCAACCCCAAAGATGTTTGCATTAAGGAAGCCAAAGCTGCATTGACAGCCGCCAAGGCCGATGCCAAGGTCAAGATGACGACATCAGCAGTCAATGCCACGGCCAATGAAACAACTGCGGATGCCATGAACAAGGCCGCAAAAGCGACCCAGGAAGTGCGCGTTGACGCTGCCGCAGACAAGCGTGCGGCGCAGCTGAAGGTGGCCCAGGAGAAGTGCGATGCACTCGCCTCCAGCGCCAAAGACGCCTGCCTGGCTAATGCCAAAAGCAATTTCGGCAAGCTGTAAAGCCAAGGGCGCTGAACTCGCGGCGATTCGCCGCGAGTTCAGCGCCCTAACGCATACCAAAAAATGACAAGACGGCCAGAACGATAACGACGGCGCCAACCAAGTAAACGATGTTGTACATAAGTGCCTCTTTTTGTTGAAGTGGAGAGAAGTTCAAGGGCCGAATTTCATGGCCAAAATCTTTGGTGCATCCTCATCATCCATGAACAAAAAGGATGCACCGAACTCACGTTTAAAGCGTCATGGCTGGCGGTGGTGTCGTTCCGTAATAGGTGTGAATATCCTTGGCCCAGACTTGATCTGACATATTCGGCCAGTTGTCCTTGTCAAAGCCGGGAGCGCTCTCCAGCCGGTCCTTGCTCACATCGAGGGTGAAGCGTTTGTTATCGGTGTCCAGCGTCAGCGCTTCCCAAGGCACGGCAAACAATTTTTCGCCCATGCCGAGCAGCCCGCCGAAGGACAACACGGCATAACTGATGCGGCCTGCCGGCACATCGAGCATGATTTCCTTGATGTCACCCAGATCTTCATCCTGGCGGTTGTACACGTCGTTGCCCATCAGGGTGTCGGCGCCCATCAGCCGGGGGCCGGGGCCGTTGCTGTCGGCCACTGCGTACATGCCGAAGCTGTCTTGTTCTACGTAGTTCATAAAAATTCCTTTGAGAGTTGCGTGGAAAGTCGGTCGTTATCAGGCATGCGACTTCACCGCGTGCTTCACGGCCTGGCGGGCGTCTTTGGCATATTCCTTGGCATCGCCGTAACCCTTCTGGACCTGACCTTCCACCTGCAGCTTGACACCTTTGATCTCCTGCGATTTGCTGTCCACCAGCTTGCCAGTGGCTTCCTGGACGATGCCGGCGATGTTTTTTGCCTGGCCCTTGACTTGATCTTTGTTCATGTGTTTTCCTTTGGAGTGAATGAGAGAAATGCGATCACGAGCCCGTTTCAGACTCGGGTCCAGATTAGCCAAAGCGACGTGTTTTGTCGGTGCGTTTGAATACACAGCGGGCCGCGCGTGGCAAAATTTTTGAACCGACTGCCCTTAGCGACGCACAGTGCCAGCACGCCGGTTAGAGCCCAGCCTCTACACCCATGACGCGGCCCCCGTCCACTTGGACCTAAACTGTGCAGTTGACAAGCCGGCACTGCCACGCCAAGCACTCGGCCAAGCCACACCCAAACCAAAAACACGGAGCACCCCATGACTGCCTATCCCCAACTGTTGACGCCGCTGAACCTGGGCTTCACCACCCTGCCCAACCGGGTGCTGATGGGTTCCATGCACGTCGGCCTGGAAGAAGTCAAAGACGGCTTTGCCCGCATGGCGGCGTTTTATGCCGAGCGCGTCAAAGGGGGGGTGGGTTTGATCGTCACCGGGGGCATTGCGCCCAATGACCGCGGCCGCCCCATGCCGGGTGGGGCCCGGCTGACCACCGAAGCCGAGGCGGACAAACACCGCGTGGTGACCGATGCTGTGCACCAGGCCGGCGGCAAGATCGCCATGCAGATCCTGCATTTTGGCCGCTACGCCTACCATCAGGATTTGGTGGCGCCCAGCGCCTTGCAAGCCCCCATTAACCCCATGAAGCCCAAGGCGCTGAGCACCGAAGAGGTGTACCAGACGGTGGATGACTTTGTGCGCTGCGCTGGCCTGGCCCAAAACGCGGGTTACGACGGCGTGGAAATCATGGGCAGCGAGGGTTATTTGCTCAATGAATTCATCGCCGCCCGTACCAACCAGCGCGACGACGAATGGGGTGGCAGTTATGCCAACCGCATGCGTTTTCCGGTGGAAATAGTGCGGCGCACCCGCGCCAAGGTGGGGCCCAACTTCATCATCATCTTCCGCTTGTCGATGCTCGATCTGGTCGAAGGCGGCTCCACGCTGAACGAGGTGATTGAACTTGCGCAGGCCATTGAAGCCGCCGGGGCCACCCTCATCAACACCGGCATTGGATGGCATGAGGCGCGTATTCCGACCATTGCCACCAAGGTACCGCGCGCCGCCTGGGCCTGGGTCACCAAGCAGCTCAAGGGCAAGGTGAAGATTCCGCTGGTGGCCACCAACCGCATCAACACACCTGAGGTGGCTGAGCAACTGCTGGCGGATGGCTTTTGCGACATGGTGTCGATGGCGCGGCCGCTGCTGGCCGACCCCGAGTTTGTCAACAAGGCCAAGGGTGGCCGCGCTGACGAGATCAACACCTGCATAGGCTGCAACCAGGCCTGCCTGGACCACACTTTTGCGGGCAAGGTGACCAGCTGCCTGGTGAACCCGCGCGCCTGCCACGAAACCCTGATCCACATCACCCCAGCCACAAGACGCGAAAAGATTGCCGTAGTGGGTGCCGGCCCGGCCGGGCTGGCGTTTGCCACTACCGCCGCACAGCGCGGTTTGGCGGTGACGCTGTTTGACAGTGCCAGCGAGATCGGTGGCCAGTTCAACATTGCCAAGCAGGTGCCGGGCAAGGAAGAGTTTTATGAGACGCTGCGCTACTTTGCCAGGCAAATCGAGCTCACCGGCGTCAAGCTCCAACTCAACACCCGTGTCAGCGCGCAAGACCTGATTGCCGGGGGCTATGACCAGGTGGTGCTGGCCACCGGCGTCACGCCACGCACACCACCCATTGAAGGTATCGACCATCCAAAGGTCCTGGGTTACCTGGATGTGCTGCGTGACAAGCGCCCGGTGGGCGCCAGCGTGGCGCTGATTGGCGCCGGTGGGATTGGTTTTGATACCGCAGAGTTCTTGCTGCACAGCGGTGTCAGCCCGAGCCAGAGCACGATCAAGTTTTTTGCCGAATGGGGTGTCGACACGGCCTACACCGAGCGCGGGGGCTTGAAGGCCGCATACTTGGAGCCAGCAGAGCGCAAGGTCTATTTGCTGCAGCGCAAGGCCAGCAAGGTCGGTGATGGTCTGGGTAAAACCACCGGCTGGATTCACCGCACCTCCCTCAAAAACCGCCAGGTGCAGATGCTTGCCGGTGTCACATACCGCAAGGTTGACGACGACGGCCTGCACATCACGGTGGGTGACCAGGACATGACACTGCCGGTGGACAACGTGATTGTGTGCGCTGGCCAGGAACCCCAGCGCGAACTACAAGCCGAACTGCAAGCGGCAGGCGTCCCTGTGCACTTGATTGGTGGCGCCGACAAAGCCGAAGAGCTCGACGCCAAACGCGCCATTTTGCAGGGCACCACCTTGGCCATTTCCCTCGGCAATACGCCCCAGCCAACAAATGCCAAATCACCCTCTAACTCAGGTACAGCAAGCGTCGACAGCAACGAAATCAGGAGCAATTCAAGTTACGAGACACTCACGGTGAGCCTGTCCGACCACATTGCCACCATCCGCCTGAACCGGCCTGACAAAGCCAACGCCATGAACCTGGCCATGTGGCACGAGCTGCGCCACGCCTTCAAGTGGGTCGATGCCACGCCCGAGGCGCGTGTGGCCATCCTGGAGGGCGAAGGCAAGGCATTTACCGCCGGCATCGATTTGCAAATGATGATGGGCCTGGGCGACCAGATCCAGAACGACTGCGAAGCCCGCACGCGCGAGAACTTACGTCAGGTAATTTTGGACCTGCAAGACACGCTCACCAGCCTGGAGCGCTGTCGCAAACCAGTGTTGGCGGCCATTCATGGCGCCTGTGTCGGCGGGGGTATCGATTTGATTTGTTGTGCCGACATGCGCTACTGCGCAAGCGACGCACAGTTCAGCATCAAGGAGATCGACATCGGCATGACGGCCGATGTGGGCACGCTGCAACGCCTGCCTAAACTCATTGGCGAAGGCATGGCGCGCGAACTGGCCTACACAGCGCGCAAGTTTGGCGCTAATGAGGCGCTGCAGATGCGCCTGGTGAATCGGGTGTTTGAGTCGCGCGAGGCCATGCAAGCCGGCGTGCGTGAAATTGCTACAACAATTGCATCAAAGTCCCCTTTATCCATAAGGGGTACAAAGGAAATGATCACCTATGCCCGAGACCACTCGGTGGCCGATGGCCTGACCTATGTGGCCACCTGGAACGCCGCCATGCTGCTCAGCAACGACCTGCAAGAAGCCATGATGGCCAACATGGGCAAACGTGCGCCAGTGTTCAAGGACTGAGTGTCTATCGTTCGAAATACACCAGGATCACCCCGCTCATGAGGCTTTAGAAAAGCGCGGGGGCACTTAAGGTTGGGGGACTTGCCTTAGGTGCCTCATGAACATCTCCAACCTGTTTAATTTTCAAACCACCAACCAGCGCGCCAACCCGTTTGCAGCGCAGACGGCCAAGCAGCCGGTCACCGATGTCAGCCCGCTGGCGCTGGCGGTACAGCGAGCCGATCAGCGGATTCAAACCGAGGTGCAAGACAACACCGCCCAGTTGTCCTCGTTTGGGCAGCTCAAATCGGCGGTATCCGACCTGCAGATGGCAGCCCAGTCGCTTGACACATTGGCCTCTGCAGACACACCGGTGTCCGCAGAAGAGCTGAAAGACGCCTTGTCCCGGTTGGTGTCGACCTTCAATGCCGCCACCGCCACAGTGCGCACGGCTGCCGCGCTGCCGGGCGACATGGCGGCATCACAAAGCGCCAAGCGCATTGGCAAGGCCCTGATGGGTGCCGTGGCGGGAGACGACGCAGTTGCATCCACCCTGGCAGCGCTGGGAGTCACTGTGCAAGCCGGGGCGATGACTTTCAACCCTGGCCGGATCGATGCAGCATCAGAGGCCAGCTTGGCGCAAGCACAGACCGCCCTGGGTGACTGGGGTCAACGCCTGGATCAGGCAGCCACACAAGAACTGGATACCCATGGCGACATCAGCGATGCATTTGCCAAGCTGATGCACCATGCCAAAACCCTGGGCGCCCAGCAGGCTGCCCTGCAGTCCGCCGCACAGGCCACTGCAGCCTACCCGGCAGGCAGCCCACAGCGCCAAGCCGGTCTGGCCGCTTACCGCGCCAACGCCCAACAACCCACCTCCATCGCCTGAACCGCCTACACCCCCGGGGGGCAGCAGGCCATCTGGCGGGGGTGACTGCGCAGCAACAGCGGTATCGTATTATTCGCGGCTGTCGCAACTGGCCTGCTCTGGCCCGAGGAAATTTCTTGATACACCCTGCCCTGAACCTGATCCTGACCGCCGCCCTGACCCTGTCGCTGGGTGCCTGCTCCAAAAACGATACGCCCCCTGCGGCTGGCTCAACACCCGCCGGCGCTGTCACTGCCTCTAGCTATGACGCGGTCGCATCCAGTGGCAAAGGATTCACGGTGGGCGCCGTGATGAGCGCGCAGACGGTGTATGTGTTGTTTGACCCGCAGTGTCCCCATTGCGGCCACCTGTGGCAGGCATCCCTGCCCCTGCACACCAAGATCAAATTTGTCTGGATTCCGGTGAGTTTCAACCCCACCAAGAGCTTGCCTCAGGCCGTGGCACTGCTCAGCGCCGCCAATCCGCTGGAGACCATGACCGCGCATGAAGCCTCGCTGCTGGCTGGAACCGGCGGTATGGCGGCCTCCAGCAGCTTGCCTGCTGAACTGGAGCAAGCCGTCAAGAAAAACACCCAGTTGCTGACCCAGCTCGGTGCCGATTCGGTGCCGTTTTTGATATCCAAAAACCGTAAAACCGGTGCCATCGTGAGCTTCAACGGCTCCATGGAAACCGCTGCGCTGGCCACCTTGCTGGGTTTAGACTGAACCCGCTTTAAACCGCAGTCAGGGTTCCGCCAAGCATCTCCAGCAGGCGGTCGCGCGGCATCTTGAAGCCACAGGCCTGGGCGTGGCCGCCGCCGCCCATGCTTTCAGCCAGGGCAATGCAACTGTAGTCGCGCCGCGAGCGCAGCCCGCACTTGACCACGCCAGATTTGTCCACTGTCCAAAGTAAGGCAAAGGTGCCTGATTTTTTTGCCAGGATATCGCCCACCAGACTGTGAAACGCGCTGGGCACGTTGACCATCAGCCCGGTGACACCGTTGAAGGTGAGGACCACGGTCGATATAGGCCGCCAAGGCTGCGCCTTCCAGGTTGGCAAGGGCTTGCCAACGCGTAAAGTCAAAGGGTTCCATGTCAAGCGCCGCCAGAAAACCCGGGCTCTGTGGGTATTGCCAAACCCAGATGTCGCGGTCTTCCACATAGCGCACCAGATCAGGCACCGGCTTTTCGGGGTGGAAAAACTCCCAAGCCAGACGTGCACCAGACTTTTTCATGTCAAAGTGCACCACGCCACAACGGCAATGAA
>JAIFMR010000138.1 GCA_020048255.1 Rhodoferax sp.
GTGCGTTCTTACCTGGGGAGATCTCGCCTTGTTTCTGAAAGGAAGACGGCTTTGCCGGAGCGAGAAGTCAGCAGAGGTCGTAGTAGTTGGAGCCGGGGCTGCTGAGGCCAGAAGGCGACAGCGAAGGACCGAACGAGAGTGAGTGACTGAGGACATGCAAAACCACAAGGTCATGCGTCAGATGCCGGGGCAACCCGGGCGGGCAGGAAGGCGGCACGGTGAAGCCGGGCCAGACACTGCCAGCGACGAAACTGGAGGCACGTTGCATGAGCACCCGGACACAGGGTCGGCAAAGCAACTGATAGGCACTGGTGGCCTGCTGGAGGCGGCGCTGACTGTCAAGACCTCAAGCTCTCGAACCGCCCGGTGCGGACCCGCACGCCGGGTGGTGTGGCAGGGGTGGCTGCGATAATCGTGGCCCCCCTATGCCGATGGTGCGCCCAGCATGGGCGCACTCCTGCGGGTGCAAGTCCCGCCGCAAGTTGACCAAGACGAGCGAAGTGAAGCGCAACTGCGTGAGGGCGACCGAGCGTGGGAAGGAAGCGTGGAGCGTAAATCATGAGCCGATGGACAAGAACCACATAGAAGGCGTTGCCGACCAGGGCGAGCGGGCCAGAAACCGCAAAGCTCTTTTGGTCAAAGGTCAGGCGGCGTAAATGTGGCGGCTGTGTGATGAAGGAGTGCGTTCTTACCTGGGGAGATCTCGCCTTGTTTCTGAAAGGAAGACGGCTTTGCCGGAGCGAGAAGTCAGCAGAGGTCGTAGTAGCTGAAAGGCCGGGGTCGATGAGACCACAAGGCAAGAGCGAAGGACTGAACGAGAGTGAATGAGCGAGGACACGAGGATGTCAAAGGCCATGCGTCAGATGCTGGGGCAACCCGGGCGGGTAAGCGTAGCGCGGGGTGAAGCCCGGCGTGATCTTGCCAGCGACGAATCCTGCGGCCCGCCTCTTGAGCACCCGCACACGGGGTCAGCAAAGCACATGGCAGGCACCGGTGGCTTGCTGGAAGCGGCGCTGACGAGACAGAACCTGCACGCGGCATGGAAGCGGGTAAAAGCCAACAAAGGCGCAGCCGGGGTAGACGGACAGGGCATCGAGCAAACCGCCCAAGTGCTGCACCAAAGTTGGCCCGACATCCGCCAAGCGCTGCTGGCAGGAAGCTACCGGCCCAAACCGGTACGCAAGGTACTGATCCCCAAACCGGACGGAAGTCAGCGCGAGCTGGGCATCCCCACGGTGACCGATCGGTTGATCCAGCAAGCACTGCTGCAAGTGCTGCAACCCCTGATCGACCCCACCTTCAGCGAACACAGCCACGGCTTTCGCCCGGGCAGACGGGCGCACGACGCGGTCAAGGCCGCGCGGGCGTATGTGCAATCGGGCAAACGCGTGGTGGTGGACGTGGACTTGGCCAAATTCTTTGACCGAGTCAACCACGACATCCTGATCGACAGGCTCAAGAGACGCATCGATGATGCTGGGGTGATCCGGCTGATTCGGGCGTATCTGAATGCCGGGATCATGGATGGCGGGGTGGTGGTCGATCGCCATCTGGGCACGCCGCAAGGCGGACCGCTGTCCCCACTGCTGGCCAACGTGCTGCTCGACGAGGTAGACAAGGCGCTGGAGGCGAGGGGCTACAACTTCGCGCGCTACGCCGACGACTGCAACGTCTACGTGGGCAGCACCAAGGCTGGCGAGCGGGTGATGGCCTACCTCAGGAGGTTGTACACGGGTTTGAAGCTTCAGATCAACGAAGCCAAGAGCGCGGTGGCCAGCGTCTTTGGGCGCAAGTTCTTGGGCTATGCGTTGTGGGTGGCCAAGGGCAAAGAGGTGAAATGTGCAGTGGCCAAGAAGGCACTGGAGAACTTCAAGGCCCGCATCCGACAACTCACACGCCGCTCAGGCGGGCGCAGCATGGCGCAGGTGGTGGAAAAGCTGAGGCCCTACCTGCTGGGCTGGAAGGCGTACTTCGGGATGGCGCAAACGCCAAAGGTCTGGCGGGAGCTGGACGAATGGCTGCGCCATCGCTTGAGAGCGATCCAGCTCAGACACTGGAAGCGGCCAAAGACGATCTACCGTGAACTCAAAGCCATGGGGGCCAGTGAAGATGTGGCCAAGCAGGTGGCAGGCAACTGCCACCGCTGGTGGCGCAACAGCGCCATGCTGCTCAACAGCGTGCTGACCATTGCGTACTTTGACGGGCTGGGGTTACCAAGACTGTCCTGACCTCAAGCTCTCGAACCGCCCGGTGCGGACCCGCATGCCGGGTGGTGTGGCAGGGGCGCAGCCGATAATGGCTGCCCCCTATGCCGATTGGCTAGGTCCGTACCCCCCAAAGCGTTCTGCGTCTGTTCAACGTCCACTTGGAGGCTTGATGACAAGTCTGGCCGTACCGTTACTTCCAATTCGACGCCGTTAACGCAACAAAGCCATGGAATTCGCTGGCCGGCATCGGGCGTGCAAACAAATATCCTTGGTAAGCATAACAACCGTGTTCGAAGAGAAAGGCCTGCTGGCCAGGTGTCTCCACCCCTTCAGCGATAACCTGGAGCCCAAGGTTGTCACTGAGCGCGATGATCGTTCGTACGATGGCGGCATCATTGGCGTCGATGAGCAGATCGCGCACAAACGACTGATCGATCTTCAACTGGTCAATCGGCAGTCGTTTGAGGTACTGCAATGACGAGTAGCCGGTGCCGAAGTCATCCAAAGAAAAGCTCACACCGTGCGACTTGAGTTCAAGCATCTTGGCGATGATCTCATTGACATCGGCCAGCATCAGGCTTTCCGTGAGTTCCAACTTGAGCTTATGAGCGGATGCGCCCGACTGTTCAAGCGCTGTCAATACCTGCTTGACGAAGTCGACATGGTGAAATTGCCTCGCGCTGATATTGATCGCGAGGACAAAATCTTGGGTACTGAGGTCTTGTGCCCACACGGCTAGTTGGGCACAAGCCGACTCCAAGACCCATTGACCCAAGGCCACAATCAGTCCAGTCTCCTCCGCAATCGGGATGAACTCTGCCGGCGACACCAGGCCTTGCCCAGGTCTTTGCCAACGAATCAATGCCTCGGCGCCGATGATCTTGCCCTCGGTATCAAGTTGTGGCTGGAAATAAAGCGTGAATTCCTGGGCTTGTATGGCCCCACGTATCGCCCGCTCCAAAGTTGCACGCACCGTGACTGCAACTTGCATTTGCGGGTCAAAGAACTGCAGCGTGTCGCGTCCGGCAGTCTTGGCGCGGTACATCGCCAGGTCAGCACGCCTGAGCAGTTCTTCTCTGGAATCCTGATCGCCGGTGAAAAAAGTGATGCCAATGCTTGCCGTGACGCGGTGTTCTTGGCCTTGCAGCACGAAGTCTTGCCGAAAGGCGGTCAATATTTTTTCACCAATGGTTCCGGCTTCAGAGACGGCCGTCGCCGTGTGTGAATCCAGGTCTGTCAAAACGACAATAAACTCGTCCCCGCCCAGCCGGCCAACCGTATCGGTGCTGCGCACGCTGGCAGTGAGCCGTTGGGCGGCCTGCTTCAGGAGCAGGTCGCCGACTTCATGCCCCCGCGTGTCATTGAGTGTCTTGAAGTGGTCCAGGTCGATGAAGAGCAGGGCGCAGGATCGCTGAGTGCGTGTACTTCCGGCAATCGCCTGCTCAATGCGGTCCTGTAGCAACTTGCGGTTCGGCAAATGAGTGAGCGCGTCAAAAAAAGCCAGCTGTTGAATCTCTTGTTCAGCCGTGATACGTTGGCTGATGTCGCGGGTCACACCCATCAGCACCAGTTCTCCACGCTCATTGTTAACGTAGTGCGTCACGGTTTCTGTCCAAACCATGGCGCCGTCCTCGCGTTTGACTTTCAGCACATCGGTGTAGCTGATTGCCGGGCTTGCATGCTGCAGATACTCAGCAACCCGGCCAGCATTGTCAGCAAGCAACCGGGTCGCATCGCGATCTGCTAGCAGGGTGTCGATGGTGATCTGTTGCAAGTGCTGGGCCGTGTACCCTGTCAGCCGCTCGATCGAAGGACTCACATAGTTCCAAACCTGATGCGTCAGATTCCAAATCCAGAACACGTCAGTCGTGTTGTCCGCCAACAGGTGGTAGCGCTCCTGACTGGCGCGTAGCGACCGCTCGGCAATCAGCCGACGCCGATTTTGAACAGCCAGCGCCAGCGCCAATGTCGAGAGAACCAGAATGACACCTGCACTGGCAATCACATAGCCCCGGTATTGGCCCCACAAGCTGGGCGGCCGGTTCAGGAATTGCGTGTCTGCAGGAAGCTTGCTGGCATCCGCGCCCCAACGATTGATCTGTACCCAGTCAAAAATGGGTACAGACTGGGCAGAACGCACCTGAAAACTGCCCACATCCCCCGCATTCTTTGCCAGCAACTCAACCACGGACACGGCCATCGCCTTGCCCTCATTTTCCAGAATCGACACCATACCGCCGACAGGTCCGCGACCGATGCTCACGTTATAAAGTGGAAAAACTGGCGCGTTGGCGCTTCGTGAGATCGCCACAATGGACTCTACCGGAACCATGACCTTGCCGTTGGCATCGCGGTTGATCCCGGGCGCGATGATGATCGAATTCGCGGGGGTGACTTTCAGGAGATTTTCAACGCCTTCATACGACAGCTTATCCAGATACTCGAATGCGAGCTTGCCCAGCCAGGGTTCAAACTGCTTTTGGGCATCCTGCGCCCTTTCTCGTTCCAGTGCACTGGTCCCCGATAAAAAGTAGACCCTTTGGGTTTTTGGAAAGAGGTCCAGCGCCCGTTGCAGCGTACCGGCATAGTCCAGCGCAGCAGACTGCACATAAAAGATGCGATCGCGTTGGGCGGCATCAGTCGGGGCTTTGGCTTGAGACACCAGCACGGGTCGGCCGGGGGCAATGCTGCCACCGTCCTTCATCAAAAAATCCATCGCCGGAGGCTGCAGTGCAACGATGACCCCAATGCGAGCCGTCGGGTACTTGTCGCCCAGAAAGGCGCCCAACTTCTGGCGGTACCCGGTTTGGGGGTTTTTAACCAGGTCAAGGTACTCGATATGAATATTGGTGAAAGTGGTCTCTCGCGCTCGAAGTTCGCTGTAAAGCCCGCGAACGTAGTTATCAATACCGGCTTGTCCTACCCCCGTGGAAACCAGAATAAGAATGCCCTTGCCACTGGTTTCCGCAGCTTCGTTGACCTGCGCCCATGCGGCAAGTTGCACCGCCCAAAGCACACATGCAGACAGCAAGGCGCGAAAAAGGTAGCGCAGCAACGACGCTGAATGGATGAGGTGGGGCACGCGTATGACGCCATTAAACTAAGCGAAACATTTGATCGTAACTTCACCAGCCAGTCAAGCTTGCTTGAGCTTGACAAATCAATTCCCACCGATGCGCATCGAATCCCTTCCAAAAGTCACCCAGTCCGTCGCGGCATGTTGGACAACCGTGCCTGCTGAAGTCAAAACACCCTTGCCGGCCCATGTGCGGTGTGGCAGCTGGTGCGCCCGAGCGACAATACCCTTATGAGTTTGCACACCTGGTGGCTGTTCGTTTTGATGACCTTTGTGGTGTCCGCCACACCTGGGCCCAACATGCTTTTGGTTTTGAGCAACAGCGCGCGCCTGGGGCTGCGGGCGGCGGTGGCCACCATGGTCGGGTGCATGACGGCGCTGCTGGCCATGATGAGCATTTCTGCGGCGGGTCTGGGTGCCTTGCTGCAAATGTTTCCGGCGGTGTTTGACGCCTTGCGTTTGGCGGGTGCCGCCTATCTGGCTTACCTGGGCATCAAAAGCTGGCGCGCGCCGGTGCATGACCCGGCGCTGGACGCACCCAAGGTGCCGGTTGCCGCCGCCTCATCCGGTATGCTGTTGCGCCAGGGCATGCTGGTGGCGGCCAGCAACCCCAAGGCCATTTTGTTTGCCGTGGCGTTTTTGCCGCAGTTCATTGACCCGCAGCACGCGCAGCTGCCTCAGTTCGGCATTTTGCTGGCGACCTTTGCGGTCATTGAAATCAGCTGGTACTTTATTTACGCCATCAGCGGTAAACGCTTGTCGGCTTATCTGCAGCGGGCGTCGGTGTTGCGCGCGTTTAACCGGCTGACCGGTGGTGCGTTCATTGGTTTTGCCGCGCTCATGGCCTTCTCGCGGGATTGACCTGATAGGTTTTTATATGGCTACCCATCGGGATGAATTTGCCAATTATTGCTGTGAACTGCTCTGCACAGCAGGCCCCTGTGTGTTGAAGCGAATGTTTGGTGGGTATGGCATCAGCACCGATGGCCTGTCGATCGCCATCGTGGCTGACCTGGGTCATGGCGAAAAACTATGGCTCAAGGCCAGCGCCGAATCCATTCCCACGTTTGAAGCCGCAGGTTGCCAGCGGTTTACCTACACCGCGCAGGGAAAGAGCCGCAGCATGGCCTATTACAGCGCTCCTGATGATGCCATGGAGTCCGTTCCTGAGATGGCGCCTTGGGCTCGACTGGCGCTACAGGCTGCACTGGCGGCGCGCCAGCCACCCAAAAGGAAGCCCAAGACCGCACTGCGCCCACCGGCAACTTGATGCACACAAGATCGCGTTATTAGCTATATTTAAAGTAGCTATTCACGCTTTCCCCACGTGGGTTAGAGGCCTAAAGTCTTGTGAATTTCATTCCTTGCCTGTGGATCACTGCAAAGTGGCCAGCGCACCGTGCAGGACTTCGGTGGGGGCTTGGCCGAGGCTTCCATTGCCGCGCCAACGGTTCTTCTATCAGGGTAAACCCTTATTTGTTTGCTGGCGGATATATACTCGTCGACGGTCGGGCACCTACCCAAAGTCCGACTGCTGTCGCTGCATTGAGCCCTACAGATGCAGTACCTGTCCTGGCAACTGAACCGGAACTGTGATGACCCTTCAAAATGACGC
>JAIFMR010000090.1 GCA_020048255.1 Rhodoferax sp.
CCAAAACCGCACTCACCGTGGTGAATGCCAGCAGCATCAGCATGAAATATTCAGGCGGGCCCAGTTGCACGGCGTAATGCGCCAGCATCGGTGCAAACAGGGTGACCACCACCGTGGCAAACGTACCGGCAAAAAAAGAGCCGATGGCCGAGGTCGCCAAGGCGGCACCGGCACGCCCACTCTTGGCCATCTTGTTGCCTTCCATGGCGGTGACCATGCTGGAACTGTTGCTGGGCGTGTTGAGCAGAATAGAGGTGGTCGATCCGCCATACATAGCACCGTAGTAGATGCCGGCAAAGAAGATCATCGACGCCGTGGCATCGACCTTGGCAGTGATCGGCAACAGCATGGCCACCGCGGTGGCCGGGCCAATGCCGGGCAACACGCCGGTGGCGGTACCCAAGGCGCAGCCGACAAAGGCCCACATCAGGTTGGCCGGGGTGCCGGCAGTGGCAAATCCGTTGACTAAATGGGTCCAGACATCAATTTCCATCAGATCCACCCACCTTGCGTCAGGCCTGGCAGCTTGATGGCCAGAAACTTGCCAAAAACCCAGAACACCGGTGCCGAGATCAGCAGCCCACTGACCACGTCAATCGCCCAGGGCTTCCAGCCGCGCAGCGTCTCGCCCTCAGCCTCACGCAGTCCGCGTGCGGCAAACACAAAACACAGGGTGCAGCTGAAAACAAAGCCGATGGTGTCGATCAGCGCGGCGCTGCCGAGCATGCCCGCCGACATCCAGGCAAAACCCAGCCAGAACGGATGCGCGTCGCCACTCGACGCCTCTTCCATTTCGCGAAACCCGCCGGTGCGAACTTCGTAAAACATGAAGCCGCTGCACAACAGCAGCGCCACCGACACCACCCAGGGCAGAAAATTCGGCCCGACGCCTGCATAGCCGGCGTCTGAGGGGATGCTGATGGCCGCATAACCCATCAGCAGCGCCACCAGCAAAGTCGCCAGGGTCACCGCCGTTTGGTAACGCTGGCTTCGAATGTCAAGCATCAGAGCATCCCGGCCAGGTGCATGGTGCCACGCAGGCTGGAGAATTCAGCGTCAACGAACTCGTCAAACGCCTTGCCGCTCAGCAAGGCTGGCGTCCAGTCGTTCTTGGCGAGCGAGTCGGTCCAGGCCTTGGACTTGGTGGCTTTCACGACAATCTCGGTCAAAGCGGCGCGCTGCTCGGCGCTAATGCCGGGGGCGCCATAGATGCCGCGCCAGTTGCCCAGCACCACGTCAAAGCCCTGCTCTTTGAGTGTGGGCGTGGCATTACCGGTGAAACGCTTCTCTGAGGTCACGCCCACGGCACGCATTTTGCCGGCCTTGATGTATTCGCTCATCTCGCTCATGCCGCCACCGCCAATCGTCACATTGCCACCCAGAATGGCAGCCACCGCTTCACCACCGCCGCGGAAGGCCACATAGTTGACCTTTTTCGGGTCAACGCCAACCTTGGTTGCCAGCATTGAGGCACAGATGTGCTCGGTGGATCCGCGTGAACCGCCGCCCCACTTCACACTGCCGGGGTCTTTCTGCATCTGGGCCACCACATCTTTCATCGACTTGATCGGCGAATCGGCAGGGACCACAAAGACGTTGTATTCGCTGGTGATGCGGGCAATGGGCGTGGCCTGGCTCAGCGTGATTTGCGGTTTGCCGGTGATGATGCCGCCCACCATGACCGCACCGGTGATGATGATGGCATTGGGGTCCCCTTTGTTGCCGTTGACAAACTGGGCCAGACCAATCACCCCGGCGGCGCCGCCCTTGTTGTCGAATTGCACGGTGTCTGCGGCCTTGGCGTCGAGGATGGCAGCACCCAAAGCGCGACCGGTCATGTCCCAGCCACCGCCCGGATTGGCCGGAATCATCATCTTGATGGCGGCACCCGCGCGGGCGCTCAAGGGAAAACTGCCTGCAACAGCCACGGCTGCCAAGGACTTCAAAAAGGTATCACGACGCATCGGGGTCTCCTAGGGTTGAAAAACGCCTCTATGATGCGGCTCCTGCCTGTCAATCGGCTGTCCAAAAACTAGGGGAAAACACCAGTGCCATGCCATGCGCCTGCTATTGATTGAAGACGATGTGTCGCTGCATACCACCTTGCAGCGCAGCCTGGTGCGCAGCGGCATGCGGGTCGAGGTCTGCGCCGATGGCAGCCGCGCCCTGGCAGTGTGGCAAGCCCAGCAGCCCGATGTGGTGGTGCTGGACCTGAGCTTGCCGGGGCTCGATGGTCTGGCGGTTCTGGCGCAGGCCAGGGCGGCAAAGCTTGATACCCCGGTACTGATCCTGACGGCGCGCAGCACCGTGGGCGACCGGGTGGTAGGGCTCAACGCCGGGGCTGATGACTACCTGGCCAAACCCTTTGACCTGGACGAACTTGAGGCCCGGGTGCGCGCGCTACACCGTCGCCACAGCGCAGCAGCACGCGACAACGGGTACGACAGCCTGCAGTGCGGCCAGCTGCACTTCGACCGGGACAGCGGGGCCGCCTATCACCAGCATCAGGTATTGGACTTGACACCCCGGGAGCTCACGCTGTTGCGAATCCTCATGGAAAAGGCGGGCCATGCCGTTAGCAAGGAGCGCCTGTTTGAGCTGGTTTTTCCGGGCGAACCTGATGTGCATTTTGAAGCCATCGAAGTGGTGGTGTACCGCCTGCGCAAAAAACTCGCGGACAAGGGCGTCGAGCTGGTTACCTTGCGCGGACTGGGCTATTTGCTCAAGACCACGCCTTGACATGAACTGGCTGCGCCTCAATCCGGCATCAGCGCTGTCGCTGCGGCAGCATTTGCTCATCGGCATTCTGGTGCCGGTCGTGCTGTTTGTGATTGTGGATACTTTCAGCCTCTACCGGCAGGCGCTGGCTGCGGTCAACGTGGCCTATGACCGTACTTTGCTGGCTTCGGCCAAAGCCATCGGTGAACTTCTTGATGTGGAGGGAGAAGACGAGCAGGCCCGCATTCAAGCCAAGATTCCTTACTCGGCCCTGGAGGCTTTTGAAGCCGACAACCGCAGCCGCATGACCTACCGCGTGGCCGACGCCCACGGTCGCTGGATCGATGGGGCCCAGGACCTGCCGGCCTGGACCGGCAAATTGCCCAACCAGGGCCCCTACGCGGCCCTGGTTGACTTCTATGATGACGAGTTTCGGGGCGATGCAGTGCGGGTGGCAGTTCTGTTGCAACCGGTTGCCAGCAACCGAGGCCGTGGCATGGCCACCGTACAGGTGGCTGAGACACTGGAGCTGCGTCGCACCCTGGCAAGGCAGATTCTGGTGGACACCTTGCAGCGCCAGGCCATTCTGATCAGCGTCATTGTGGTGGTGGTGCTGGTGGTGGTGCAACGTGTCACGCGCCCGGTGCGGCGTCTGAGCGAGCAAATGGACAAGCGTGCTGAAGACAATCTGACGCCCATCGAAGCGTCTGATCTGCCCAGCGAAATACGGCCGTTGACCGACGCCACCAACCAGGTCATGTTGCGCCTGCAGCACCTGCTGGAAAACCAGAAGCGATTTGTCCGCGATGCCGCCCACCAGCTGCGCACGCCGCTGGCAGTGCTCAAGGTGCAGGTGCAATCCGCGCTGCGCGGTGATCTGCCGGCCATGGCAGCTTTGCAGGAAATTCAGGCCACGGTGGACCGGGCATCGATGCTGGCCAACCAGATGCTTTCTTTGGCCAAAGTGGAGCAAGTTCGGCAGCAGGCAAATTTTCGGGCCATTGATTGGGACAGCGTTGTGCGCGATGTGGCCTTGGACCTGTCGCCCCTGATCGTGCAAAAAGACCTTGACTTCGAGCTCACAGCCTCCCCTTGCTGTGTGCACGGGCACGAATGGATGCTGCGCGAACTGGTGCGCAACCTGCTACATAACGCGATCCATCATTGCCGCAGCAAAGGTGAACTGCGGATTCACTTGACCCGTGTCGATGATTCAGCACAACTGATCATTCGCGATAGCGGTCCTGGTATTGATGACGATCTGCGTTTGCGGCTTTTTCAACCCTTCGCCACGGGCAATACACGCTCTGGAACCGGCTTGGGGCTGACCATTGTGAGGGAAATCATCGCGGCCATGGCCGGCAGCATTCAGATGAACAACTGCAAGCGCGCCGGGAACATCGTCGGGCTGGAGGCGCTTGTGATCTTTCCCCTGTGTGCACCCGATGATGCACCCATTCATACACCGGATGTGCCTGCCAAATCTGAGCGCAAATGACGGCAGGCGTTCTGTCGGGCTATTCTTGGTAGGACAATCGCGCCTGACCACTACCCCGGGGCAGTTTGAAGACAGACACCGTCTGAACCTGATCCGCGGCCAGGTTTTTAAGGCTGCCAGCCGCTGCGGCCATCTGCTCCACCAGCGCCGCATTTTGCTGTGTGACCTGGTCCATGTGATGAACCGCTTCGCCAACCTTGTGCACTCCGGCGGATTGTTCACCACTGGCGGCACTGATCTTGCCCATGATGTCGGCGACCTGTTGGATCGAGTGAACAACCTCACTCATGGTGGCACCAGCCTGATCCACCAGTGCACTGCCTTGTTCAACACGCGTCACACTGGCCCCAATCAGGCTTTTGATCTCTTTGGCCGCCTCGGCTGAGCGGCCCGCCAGGCTGCGCACCTCGCTGGCAACCACCGCAAAACCACGGCCCTGCTCACCTGCACGGGCGGCTTCGACCGCCGCATTGAGTGCCAGGATATTGGTCTGGAATGCAATTGCGTCGATGACCCCAATGATGTCGGCAATCCGGCGCGAAGATTCATTGATACCCCTCATGGTTTCCACCACTTGTCCCACCACGGCACCCCCTCTGACGGCCACGCTGGACGCACTCAGAGCCAGCTGGTTGGCTTGTCGGGCGCTATCAGCATTCTGGCTAACGGCAGAACTGAGTTCTTCCATGGATGCTGCGGTCTCTTGCAGCACATTGGCTTGCTGCTCGGTGCGGTCACTCAGGTCCTGGTTGCCCTGGGCAATTTCAGAGCTGGCGCTGGCCACGCCTTCGGAGCCGCCGTGCACGGCCGACACCACCTTGGCCAGCCCGTCCTGCATCTCCTTGAGAGCACCAAGCAGCATGGCGGTCTCCTCGGGACCACGCTGTTCGATCTGCAGGCAGAGATCGCCGGCAGCCACCTTGCGCGCAACCGCCACCGCTTGGCGCAGCGGTGCCGTGATGCTGCGCACGATCCACACACCCATGCCACAGCCCAGCGCGATAGCCAGCACCACCACCATGCCAAACAGCACTTTGGTCTGCTGAAAACTCTGCGCGGAAAGGCTGTGCTGCACTTTGGCCTCTTTCAGCTGAATCTCCACCAGCAATCTGAGCTGGGCCCGGATGGGGTCGACCGCCGCTTCCAGGGTGTTCATGTTTTGCATCACCGTATCGTTCCGATTTTCGGCAAAAGCAGCGCGAAGCTTGGCCAGTTCAGGCTGTGCCTTTTGCATCAGCGCCTGCGTCTTGGCAACCAGGGACTTCTCTTCTTCGGTCAACTGAACCTCGGTGTAGGTCTTCCAGTGGACGCTTGCGTCCTGCATGCCCTGGTCAAACAGCTTGAGGGCGCTGGCACCATCAAGGTTGCCCACTGACATCTTGTTGGCACCATCCATGACGTTGATGGTGTAGATATCGCCAATCGCGCTCAGGTGCTGTAGCGGAATCACCCGGCCGTTGTAGATCGCGTCCGTGGAATGATGGGTCTTGCTGACCTGCAGCAGCCCAAAACCCGCCATCAGCGCAACCATCACCAGCAACGCAGCAAACCCGATGGTCAGCAGGGTAGATATCTTCAAGCGATGGATATTCATGATTAGCTCCCAAGAACGATGAGGTTATTGCCCAGTCACGACGCGCGCTGTTTTGCAACTGGTCAACGCAAAGCGTTTTACCACAGGAACACGGCCTTGGTCATTCGTCGCGAGGGCGCGACTCCTATCAAATGGCAAGGGTCCGGCTGGGTGGTCGCCATGGCGCGCTCATGACCACAGCCTTCCCGTTGCAGCACCCGCTTAAGGGTAATCCCTAGCTGTTGAAGGCCACAGTTGCCGCATGATTCGCACTCCCATAAAGTTGCGCTGTCGTTGAAGGCAACTTGATGACAAATTTAAATTTATTACATGAGGAGACTTGCATGAAATTGAAAACAGTTCTGGCCGCTGCATTGCTGGCCCTTGGTTTGAGTGTCAACGCCCAAACCATCATCAAATTCAGCCACGTGGTAGCGGCTGACACCCCCAAAGGCAAGGCCAGCGAGTTCTTTGCCAAAAAGGCCGCCGAGCTGACCAAAGGCAAGGTCAAGGTCGAGGTCTATGCCAACAGTGCCTTGTACAAGGACAAGGAAGAGATGGAAGCCCTGCAAATTGGCTCGGTGCAAATGCTGGCCCCATCGCTGGCCAAGTTTGGCCCGCTGGGTGTGAAAGAGTTTGAAGCATTCGATTTGCCCTTCATTTTTGACGACACCGCCGACCTGCACAAGGTCACCCAGGGCCCGGTCGGCGCCGGTCTGATGAGCAAGCTGGAGCCGCGCGGCATCAAGGGTCTGGCCTATTGGGACAACGGGTTCAAGTCGTTTTCGGCCAACATCCCCTTGAAAGCCGTGGCCGATTACAAGGGCAAAAAGTTCCGCATCCAGTCGTCCAAGGTGCTTGAAGAGCAAATCCGTACGATTGGCGGCATTGCCCAGGTGATGGCTTTCTCTGAGGTCTATCAGGCGCTGCAAACCGGTGTGGTCGATGGCACCGAAAACCCGATCTCGAACTTTTACACGCAAAAAATGCACGAAGTGCAAAAGCACCTGACCCTGACCAACCACGGCTACCTCGGTTATGCAGTCATCGTCAACAAGAAGTTCTGGGATGCCCTGCCCGCCGAACGACATGTCGCTTGACGGTGTCAAGAAGAGCGGCAAAACGACGGTGTATGTGCCGACCAAAGAAGAACGCATGGCGCTGAAAAAAGCCATGGCGCCGGTGCATGCCAAGATGGCCGACCGCGTTGGCAAGGAAACCCTGCAAGAGATCTACAAAGCCACCGGTTTTGACCCCAACACTCTCTGATTCCGTCTGACAAGCTGCTGCAATAAAGATCCCCGAGCGGAGTTCTTGCATGAAATTTCTTGATCACCTGGAAGAGTGGCTGGTCACCTTCCTGATGGGCGGTGCCACGCTGATCATCTTTGTGGCGGTGCTGCACCGCTACGCTGCCGGCATGGCCATCCCTGGCGTGCAGGACTGGCTTCTGTCGCTATCCTTGAGCTGGGCGCAAGAGCTGACCATCATCATGTTTGTCTGGATGTGCAAGTTTGGTGCAGCCTACGGCGTGCGCACCGGCATTCACGTCGGGGTCGATGTGCTGATCAACCGGCTGAACAAGCAAAACCGGGGCAAATTTGTCATCTTTGGCCTGGGCGCCGGTGCCTTGTTTACCAGCATCGTGGCCGTCATCGCGGCCGCTTTTGTCTGGGAAAACGGAGCCCATCATTTCTGGCTCAATCTGTTGGGTCAGTCGGTTGAAGGTGTTCCCGAAGGCCCAACCACGCCCGACCTGGAGTGGCCAACCTGGATGGTCTACAGCGCCGTGCCACTGGGCTCCAGCCTGATGTGTTTTCGCTTTCTCCAGGTGCTGGTGATGTTTGTTAAAACCGGTGATTTGCCACACCATGACCACGGCCATGTGGATGGGCTCGAAGTCGATCCGAATGACCCCTTGGACAACCCCTACGCCATGGCCGACAACCTGCACCCGCGGGACCTGCACCATTCCCTGGAAGGCAAAACCCGTCATCACGACGCGACAGACGGGAGCCAATCCAAATGAATGCCGCCATTATTTTTACCCTGCTGATGGTGCTGATGCTCACCGGCATGCCGATTTCGATCTCGCTGGGCCTCACAGTGCTGACCTTTCTGTTTGGCTTTACCAATGTGCCGCTGGAGTCGGTGGCGCTCAAGCTGTTTACCGGCATTGAAAAATTCGAGATCATGGCGATTCCGTTTTTCATCCTGGCGGGCAACTTCTTGACGCACGGCGGGGTGGCGC
>JAIFMR010000078.1 GCA_020048255.1 Rhodoferax sp.
TGCGGCCCCAGCCCGCAGCCTGCATGGCCGGCAGCGCCAGGCGGGTGGCGTGAAAGGCACTGCTCATGTTGATGGCAATGATGGCGTCCCAGCGGTCCACAGGAAAATTCTCAATTCGCGCCACATGCTGGATGCCGGCGTTGTTGACCAGAATGTCGACTCGGCCAAACTGGGCTGCAGCAAAACTCAGCATGTCGGCAATCTCGGCGGGTCGGCTCATGTCAGCCCCGTGATAGGCCACTTTAACGCCCAGCGCAGCGACCTCAGCCTGGGGCCCCGAAGTATCGCCAAAGCCATTCAACACGATGTTGGCGCCTTGGGCGGCCAATGCTTTGGCGACGCCCAAGCCAATACCGCTGGTGGAGCCGGTGACAAGCGCTGTTTTACCTTTGAGCATGAGCTTTCTCCGAAATTAAGTTAAAAAGGGATCCAACGGGGAAGGGTCAGTGTTGAGTTTGAATTAGCATGTTGCCATGCTCATGACAATGCATGTAGCCACCCAGTCTGTTCTTCCCTGTCAGTCTCACCATTATCCGGCCCGCACACCATGTCTGATCCCTCGCTTTTATCTATCCATTGCCCGGATGCTCAGGGCGGGCACCGCATGGCCTACTGGCAGTGGGGCAACCCGGACAGTGCGCAGGTGGTGCTGTGTGTGCACGGGTTGACGCGTCAGGGCCGCGACTTTGACACGCTGGCGCAAGCCCTTCAAAGCGATTGGCTCAAGGATCCGCAAGGCTATCAAGTGCCTTTTTATGCCGCCGACATGCTGGCCTTGCTGGCGCAGGTGCAGCCCAGGCGCCTGGACTGGGTCGGCACCAGCATGGGGGGCTTGATTGGCATGGTGGTGGCGGGGCAGCCTGAGCTGCCTGAGTTTGCGCGTGTGCGGCGCCTGGTGCTCAACGATGTGGGTCCGGTGATCGAGTGGCAGGCTTTGCAGCGCATTGGCCAGTATTTGGGCAAGGTGGGGGTTTTTGAGTCAGAACAGCAGGCGGCCGATGCCTTGTGGTCCATTGCCAGCAGTTTTGGCCCGCACACCCCGGCGCAGTGGATGGCGCTGACCCGTCCGCAACTGAAACCGCTGGGCGATGGTTCCGATCGCCTGACCCTGCGCTACGACCCGGCGATGGCCGAGCCTTTCAAGGCCATCACCGCGGAGTCGGCAGCGCAAGGTGAAGCCTTGTTATGGCAGGCCTATGACCAGATCCAGGCCAGCACCTTACTGGTACGCGGTGTGGAGTCTGATTTGTTGTCCAGTGCCACGGCCCTTGCCATGACGCAGCGCGGTCCCCGCGCCCGACTGCTTGAATTTGCCGGTGTGGGGCATGCCCCGACTTTTGTGGCACCTGATCAGGTTCAGGCGGTGGTGTCGTTTTTGCTGGACTGAAAAGGGCGTGATGAAAAGTTCAGAGAGCGAAAGCAGCGCCATGGCGGCAGTCGGCAAGCCGGTGTTGCCTGTGGTGGCGGCCACCGCCAGTGATGCAGGCGAACCAGCGCAAGCCCTGAGCCGCGCCCGGGCATTTGCCGAGCCACTTTTGGCGGGTGAACTGCTCGACACGGGTGAAGATATCCTGGCGCATGCGGATGCGGTGGCGCTGGTGCTCAAAAGCATAGGCGGTTCTGAGGCCATGCAGGCGGCCAGTTATCTGGTGTACGCCGTGGATCACTTGAACAAGCCGCAGGAGGTGATTGCCAAGGCCTTTGGTGACAATTTTGCTGCTTTGGCCATGGAAACGTCCAAGCTGGTGCGGGTGCAGCGTTACGCCCGTCTGGCCAAGCAAACCCGCCCCAGCGTGGCTGCGGACACCCCCGCAGCGCACCAAGCTGCTGCTGCCCAAACAGAGAATGTGCGCAAGATGCTGTTGGCGTTTTCGCGTGACCTGCGGGTGGTCATGTTGCGGCTGGCTTCGCGCTTGCAGACGCTGCGCTTTTTTGCGGCCTCCAAACTGCCCGTGCCAGAAGGCATTGCAGCAGAGGCCTTGCAGGTTTTTGCACCTTTGGCGAACCGCTTGGGCATCTGGGAAATCAAGTGGGAGATGGAAGACTTGGCTTTCCGGTTCTTGGAGCCAGGTACCTACAAGCAGGTGGCACGCTTTCTGGATGAAAAGCGCGCTGAGCGTGAAGCCCATGTGGAGCGCATGCGCAGCCAGCTGGAACAGGACTTGTTGGCCAACGGTATCAGCGCCAAGGTTTCCGGCCGGCCCAAGCACATCTACAGCATTGTGAAAAAAATGCGCGGCAAGTCGCTGAATTTTGAGCAGGTTTACGATGTGCGCGCCCTGCGGGTGGTGGTGGCCAGCGTGCCCGAGTGTTATGGCGCCTTGAGTTGGGTGCATAGCCAATTCACCCCAATCCCTGATGAGTTTGATGACTACATTGCCAAGCCAAAAGTCAATGGCTATCAGTCACTGCATACCGTGGTGCGTGATGCCACGGGCCAGCCCACCGAGATCCAGATCCGCACCCAAGCCATGCATGAGCATGCCGAGAACGGTGTGGCGGCGCATTGGGCCTACAAGGAGGCCGGCGCCAAAGGGTATGCCGGTGTGTCGGCCACCGGGGAATACGACGCCAAGATTGCGGTGCTGCGCCAGTTGCTGGCCTGGGAGCGTGATTTGTCCGGCACCCAGTCCCAAACGCTGCTGGATGACCGTATTTACGTGTTGACGCCGGACGCTGCGATTGTCGAATTGCCCCAGGGCGCCACGGCGGTGGACTTTGCTTACACCGTGCACACCAGCTTGGGTCACCGTTGTCGGGGGGCGCGGGTGGATGGCGCCATGGTGCCGCTCAACACGCCCCTGAAGAACGGCCAGACGGTGGAAGTCACCACCGTCAAAGAGGGCGGCCCCTCACGCGACTGGCTCAACGCTGAGCTGGGCTACCTGGTGAGTCACCGTGCCAAAACCAAGGTGCGCGCCTGGTTCAACGCCCTGGCGCAGAGTGAAACCATTGCCAAAGGCCGTGAAGCCGTTGAAAAACTGCTGCAACGCGAAGGCAAAACCGCACTCAAACTGGATGACTTGGCGGTGCAACTGGGCTTTGACCATGCCGATGCCTTGTTTGAAGACGTCGGCAAGGACGAGTTTTCTCTGCGGCAGATCGAGCTGCTGTTGCGCCCGGCCGACAACCCGCAGTTTGATGCAGAAGCCCCACTGCTGCGCAAACCCCGGTCTGGCAACAACCCGGTCAAAGGCGGCTTGCTGGTGGTGGGGGTTGAATCGCTGTTGACGCAAATGGCCAAGTGCTGCAAGCCAGCCCCACCGGATGCGATTTGCGGCTTTGTGACCCGCGGCAAGGGCGTCAGCGTGCACCGCACGGACTGCACCAACTTGCGCGAAATGGTGGCCAAAAATGGGGAACGCTTGATTGAGGTGGAGTGGGGCCTGGCGCAAGCGGTCACGGGCTCGGTCTATCCGGTGGATGTGGCGGTGCAGGCGCAAGACCGCCAAGGCTTGTTACGCGATATTTCTGAAGTATTCACCAAAGAAAAGATGAACGTGATTGGGGTGCAAACCCAGTCCATCAAGGGGGTGGCCTGGATGACCTTCACCGTGGAAGTGTCGGACTCAGGCCGTCTGCACAAAGTGTTGGGTTTGGTCAATGAACTTCCTGGCGTGCGTTGGGCTAAAAGGAAATAGGGCTCTAGCCCTTATCGGTCAAGCGCACTTAGCTTCATTAAATATAGCAACGTTTTGACTTCTTCTTTATGACCCACACCTTTCTTTGGCATGACTACGAGACGTTTGGTGCTAACACCCGCAGTACCCGGCCGGCGCAGTTTGCCGCCATCCGCACCGATGCCGACTTGAATCAGTTGGGTGAGCCGATCATGCTGCATTGCCAGCCTACCAATGATTTTTTGCCGGACCCCGAGGCGTGTCTGATCACCGGCATCACGCCACAGGAGTGCCTTGAAAAGGGCGTGCCTGAGCCTCAGTTCGCCGCGCACATTGAGCAGGCGCTGGCCTGGCCCGGCACCGTGGGCGTGGGGTACAACACCATTCGTTTTGACGATGAAATCACCCGCTTCATGTTTTGGCGCAACCTGATCGATCCGTATGCCCGTGAATGGCAAAACGACTGTGGCCGCTGGGACCTGCTCGATGTGGTCCGCACCGCCTATGCCTTGCGGCCCGAAGGTGTGGTGTGGCCGACCAAGCCCGACGGCAAACCCAGCTTCAAGTTGACCGATTTGACCGCCGCCAATGGCCTGGCACACGAGGCGGCGCACGACGCCCTGAGTGACGTGCACGCCACCATCGCCCTGGCCCGGCTGATCAAAACCGCACAACCCAGGTTGTTTGATTTTTGTTTTGGTCTGCACAAAAAAGACCGGGTCATGGCCGAACTGGGGATGCCGCTACTCCCCCAAAATGCCAGGCCGTTTTGGCACGTTTCAGGCATGTTTGCCCCGGAGCGCGGCTGCCTGGCGCTGATGTGGCCGCTGGCCATGCACCCCGGCAACAAAAATGAACTGCTGGCCTGGGACTTGGCCCATGACCCCCGCGAGCTGGCTGATTTGAATGCCGAACAAATTCGTCTGCGGCTGTTCACCAAAACAGTGGACCTGCCCGAGGGTGTGCAACGCTTGCCGGTGAAGTCAGTGCATCTGAACAAGTCACCCATGGTGATGAGCAACCTGAAAGTGCTCAGCGACCCGATGGCGCAGCGCTGGGGCATTGACGTGGAGGCGCAAAAGCAAAACGGCGTCAAGGCCCGCGACCTGCCCGACATGAGTGCCATCTGGGGCGAGGTGTTCAAGCGCCCGCCCGCCGGGCCCGTGGATGTCGATGAGGACTTGTATGGTGGGTTCGTCAGCAACACCGACCGGCGGCGCCTGAACGACCTGCGCCAAAACACCCCTGAGCAACTGGCTCAGGCCCGCCCGAAGTTTGAAGACGCACGACTCGGCGAGTTGCTTTGGCGCTACCGGGCTCGCAACTATCTACAGAGTCTGAGCGCTGAAGAGCTGATTCGTTGGGAAGCGCATCGGGCGGCGCGCCTGCTGGCAGGCGAGGGCGGTGCACTCACCATCACCGCCTTGTTTGACAAGCTGGACCAACTGGCCGAAACCGCAGATGAGCGCGGTGAAGCTATTCTGGGTGCGCTGTATGACTACGCAGAGATGATCGCGCCGCAGGAGAGTTAACTCTACTGAGCTGGTGCGAGCTTACTTTTGTTCATGCCCTTGCCTGGCTACCCTTCAATCCACCTTCCTGGCATTTTTCCTCTGCAGATATTTCGCAACGATCTCGATTCTGTTCAGCCTGGGTTCATGCATGGACGCGCAAACTGCCCTCCATACCAACCCAAGGAGCCTTTCATGAAACGTCTCGTCATCGCCAGTCTGTTTGCCAGTGCCGTGCTGGGTGCCCAGGCCGAGGTTTATACCGACAGTGCCCGCGTTCGCAGCGCCGAGCCACAGTACGAGAACATCAATGTGCCGCGCAATGAATGCACCAGCCATTGGGTCGATGAGCGGGGTGGCCGCGGCGACTATGAGCGCCAAGGCGCGCAAGTCGGGCCAGACCGCCGCTATGGCGGTGCGATTGTCGGCGGCTTGGCCGGCGGCGTGATCGGGCACCAGATAGGAGGCGGCTCTGGCAAAGACGCGGCCACTGCGCTGGGCGTCATGCTGGGTGCCATCGCGGGCGACCGCATGGAGAATGATGGTCAACGTGATCAACAGGTCCAATATGACAACCGCCCGTACGAAGTCAGTCAACGCGAAGTCAAGCGCTGCCGCACCGTGTATGACACGCAAACCCGCATCACCGGTTACCGGGTGGCTTATGAGTACCGCGGTCAGAACTACAGCACCTTCATGCGAACCAATCCAGGCAACAGCCTGCCGGTGCGCGTGTCGGTGGAACCGATTCAGCCATAACAAGCCCACGCATCTGCCGGAGTACCATTGGTTCACGTCGTGACATCGAACCTGATCCAGCCATGAAATTTCTACCCGCACTGACCGCTGCCCTGTTGATGGCCCTGACCTTGCCCGCGTGGGCCGATGTCAGCCGTGAGGATGCCGCCGCCAGCGCACAAAGGGCAAGTGGCGGGCGCGTGTTGGCGGTGGACAGGGCTGACCGAGGGGGCCGCGCGGTTTGGCGCGTAAAAGTGCTCACGCCGCAGGGCGAAGTGAAAGTGATCCTGGTCGACGCCGCGAGCGGTCGCACGTTGTGACACACCGGAAACAACCCTGCCCATGCGCTTGTTACTGATCGAGGACGATGCCGTGCTGCGCCTCGGCATCCAACGCCAGCTGGAGGCCGATGGGTACCGCGTCGACACGGCCTCAGATGGTGAAGACGGCCTGTTTCAGGCGCGCGAGTACCCGGTCGATCTGGCCATCGTCGACCTGGGACTGCCCAAGGTGAATGGACTGACTGTCGTGCAGACCCTGCGTGCGCAAGGGCGGACCCTGCCCATTTTGATTCTGACAGCGCGTGGCAGTTGGCAGGACAAGGTCATTGGTTTGGAGACCGGTGCCGACGATTACCTGGTCAAGCCCTTCGAGTACCCGGAACTGGCTGCGCGGGTCAAGGCGTTGCTGCGACGCGCCATCCAGGCAACATCTCATGTGCTCAAGTTGGGCGAACTGGAGATCGATTTTTCGGCCCAAATCGCCAAACTGGGTGACCAAGCCCTGGACCTGACCACCTTTGAATACCGCGTGCTGGAATACCTGGTGCGTGAACGTGCCAGGGTGGTCAGCAAACAGGAGTTATCCGACTACCTGTACCCGCACGATGAAGACCGCGACAGCAATGTGCTGGAGGTGTTAATCGGGCGACTGCGGCGCAAACTGGACCCCGAGGGCAAAACGGCGCCGATTGAAACCCTGCGCGGTCGCGGCTACCGCTTTGTGTTGCAGTGAAGGCACCACCGTCCATCCGCACGCGTCTGGCATGGGGCGCTTTTTTGGTGTTGCTGGCGTTTTTGGCCATTGCGGGCTGGGCGGTGCAGCAGGCCTACGCTGACAGCGTCCGGGCTCAGCGTTTTGCACGGTTACAGACCACTGTGTATTTACTGATGGCCGGTGCCGAACTGGATAGCGCGGGTCGGCTGGTCATGCCACCATCTCTGGCTGAACCGCGTTTGTCTTTGCCGGGCTCGGGGCTGTATGCCAGCATCATCAACCTGGACAAAGGGCAGACTTGGCAGTCGCCATCGACAGCTGGGGTTCATCCACCGTTTCAACGGAGTCAGGCTACGGGCCAATGGCAGTTTGATACGGTCCATGCGTCGCAGGCACAACATGGTGAGCAAGCCACATCGGGGGGCGCATTTCTGGCTGCAAGCTACGCGGTCAAATGGTCGGCGAGTGACCAAGTGGCTCACCTGGTTTTTTCGGTTTTGGAAGACAAGGCTGAGTTTGATCTGGAGTTGGCGACTTTCAAACGAACCCTCTGGATCTGGCTCGGTGCCACGGGCGTGTTGTTGCTGGTCACGCAGACTCTGCTGTTGCGTTGGGGTCCAGGGTGGAGGGCAGTTACCCCAGTGAATTGGCCGGACTCAGTCACAACCTTAATTTGCTCATTGATCAGCAACGTGCGCGGCAAACGCGGTACAAGGAAGCGCTGGACGACTTGGCACACAGTCTGAAAACGCCGCTGGCGGCCATGCGCGCATCCTTGGCTCAGCCAAGTGAGTTGCCCGCGACGGTGTCGCAACAGGTCCGCCGCATGGACGACATTGTGCGTCACCAGTTGGGGCGGGCCGGTGCCAGCGGAGCCCATCGCTTTGCGCCCTTTTTGACGCTGAAGCCCGTGGCAAGCAGAATTTGTGACACCTTGACCAAGGTGCATGGGGACAAGCGATTGGCCTTTGTCATGGCGTGCCCGCCGGAGCTGGCCTGGCGACTGGACGAAGGTGATGCCTTTGAGATGTTGGGGAACTTGCTCGATAACGCAGCCAAATGGGCCCGACACGAGGTTGGCCTGCGCATCTGGCTAGATGACGCGCAAAGCCTGTGTATCCATGTGACAGACGATGGTCCCGGTTTTGCTGAACCGCAAGCCAAACTGGCACGCGGGGTGCGGTTGGATGAGAAGGTGTCCGGGCACGGCATCGGGTTGGCTGTGGTCAAGGACTTGGTTGCCAGCTACCTGGGGGAGCTGAAGATTTCCAATGCGCCGGCCGGCGGCGCTCAGGTTGATATCGTGTTGCCCCGAGCATAGGAGGCATCCCTGCACCAGGCAACGCAACTTCCAGATCTGGCTACCTGCGGTTTGGATTGGTCGGGACGCGGTCATGACGATTGCGAACGCCGTCACCGTCGACATCACGGTCCCGTTGGTTCATGATGCCGTCTCGATCAAGATCGCCGTAAGGACCATACAGGCGCGATGGACGAACCTGATGGCGTGCGCTACCCGAATCGTAGGCATTGGCGATGCCAACGCGGTCGTGGCCGCCGTAAGGGCCGCGGCCTTGCCATTGCTGCCCGCCGTAGCGTCGACCATCGTCATAGCGCCCGTAGTGGACGGGCGCAGGAACATAGATCGCTCGGGGCTGCACATACACCGGTGCTGGTTGCACATACACAGGCGCTGGCCGTACATACATACCCGGTATCTGTACGCCAATTGAAAAGGACACATCGCTGCGGGCCTGCGCCGACGAAGCTGCGGTGAGTGCGCTCAGTGTGATTGCCACTGCTGCCAGGGCTTGGGTGGAAATGAGATGTTTCATGAAAACTCCTTGAGTGGGTATGGATTGCATCTTGCGCTTTGGTGCATGAACGCAAGCTGAACCGATTCAAGAAAGATCTTCAAGCAAGGAGACTCAGCGCCCCCCAATGGCCAGGGCGGCATGGCCCTTCAAAACAGTTTGAGCAGCTTTTGGCTAAAGTGCTATGAACTAAATAGCTACTCGCCCAGACTGATAAAGGGCTGTAGCCTGAAAATCTGACAACTCATTGTGTTCCAAAGATCCGGTCACCCGCATCACCCAGGCCCGGCAAAATGTAACCGTGATCATTGAGCTGCCGGTCAATGGCTGCGGTGAAGATGGCCACGTCGGGGTGCGCCTCGCGCAGTGCCCGGACGCCTTCTGGGCAAGTCAGCAAGCAGACAAATTTGATCGATTTGGGGCTCAGCACCTTGATGCGCGTGATGGCTGCAATGGCTGAATGGCCGGTGGCCAGCATCGGGTCCACCACGATCACATCCCGGCTTGGCATGTCTTTGGGCATCTTGAAGTAGTACTCCACCGCTTGCAGCGTGGCCGGGTCGCGGTACAGGCCAACATGACCCACGCGCGCGCCAGGCACGACGGCCAAAAAGCCGTCCAGCAGACCGTTACCGGCGCGCAGGATGGAGGCCAACGCCAGCTTTTTGCCGTCAATCATGGTGGCGGTCATGGTTTCCAGCGGGGTTTCGATCTCGACCTCCTGGGTCGGCATGTCGCGTGTGACCTCGTAAGCCATCAACATCGCCAACTCATTGAGCAGGGTACGAAAACTGGTGGTGCTGGCGTCTTTGCGGCGCATCAGCGTGAGCTTGTGTTGCACCAGCGGGTGGTTGATGACGTGAACCATGGGGTCGTGTGTATTCATGGATTTGCTTCAGTAATGAGAGTGTGCTTCGCTTGTGTGGTTAGCGCCTGCCACCGAAAATGCCACCCAAAACGCCACGGATGATCTGTCGGCCGACTTCGCGGCCAATCGAGCTGGCCGCACTTTTGAACAATTGCTCACCCACCGAGGTGCGCCGGCCGCCACCGCCGCCCAGCAAGCCGCCCAGACCGGAACTCAGACTGCCGAGCAGGCCACCGCCCTCATCGGCAGCGGGCTCTGCGGCAGCGCCCCGGGCCGGAGATGCTTTGGCCTGGTTCTTCTCCTGTACTTCGGCCTGCTCAGCTCGGGCACCAGCGTGACCTTTGAGTTTCTCGTAGGCGGATTCGCGGTCCAGGGTTTTCTCATACACACCGGCCACGATGGAGTCACGCAGCAGGGCCTGACGCTCTTGTGGCGTGATCGGACCGATCTGGCTCGCCGGGGGCAGCACATACACCCGCTCGGTGGGGCTAGGACGGCCTTTTTCGTCCAGAAAACTGATCAGCGCCTCGCCCACCGCCAGTTCGGTGATGGCCGCGCCAACGTCCAGACCGGGATTGGGGCGCATGGTGTCGGCCGCGCTTTTGACGGCTTTCTGGTCACGCGGGGTGAAGGCGCGCAGGGCGTGTTGCACCCGGTTGCCGAGCTGCGCCAGCACGCTATCGGGGATGTCCAGCGGGTTTTGCGTCACAAAATACACGCCCACGCCCTTGCTGCGCACCAGACGCACCACCAGTTCGATGCGTTCGATCAGCACCTTGGGCGCGTCATTGAACAGCAGGTGCGCTTCATCAAAGAAGAACACCAGCTTGGGTTTGTCCAGGTCACCCACCTCGGGCAGGGTCTCGAACAACTCGCTGAGCATCCACAGCAAAAAGGTGCTGTACAGGCGCGGCGAGTTCATCAGCTTGTCGGCAGCCAGGATGTTGATCATGCCGCGACCCTGGGAGTCGGTCTGCATGAAGTCCTCAATGTTGAGCATCGGCTCGCCGAAGAACTCATTTCCGCCTTGTTCCTCAATCTGCATCAGTCCGCGTTGAATGGCGCCGATGCTGGCGGCGCTGATATTGCCGTACTCGGTGGTGTAGCTCGATGCGTTGTCACCCACGTCCTGGCACATGGCGCGCAGGTCTTTCATGTCCAGCAGCAGCATGCCGGCGTCATCGGCTATTTTGAACACCAGTTGCAACACACCGGCCTGGGTTTCGTTCAGATTCAGCATGCGCGACAGCAGCAGCGGGCCCAGGTCGCTCACGGTGGCACGAACCGGGTGGCCCTGTTCGCCGAAAACGTCCCACAGGGTGGTCGAGAATGCTGCGTATTCAGGAGCTGTGAGCCCTCGTTCCGAAAGGATCTTGGCGAGTTTGGGGGTTGAACTGCCGGGGCGGGCAATGCCGGTGAGATCGCCTTTGATGTCGGCCATGAACACCGGCACGCCGAGCTTGGCAAAGCCTTCGGCCAGGGTTTGCAGGGTGATGGTTTTACCGGTACCGGTGGCGCCAGTGATTAAGCCGTGGCGGTTGGCTTTGTCAGGCTGCAGAAAACATTGGGTTTGGCCGTGTTGGGCGATCAGGATGGGTTCGGGCATGGCGGGCTCAAAAAGTACAATTGAGACCGTAGGGTAACGAACTTTTGAAGGATTTCTCGTGGCAGGACACAGTAAATGGGCCAATATTCAGCACCGTAAAGGTCGCCAGGACGAAAAGCGCGGCAAGATCTGGACTCGCATCATCCGGGAAATCACGGTGGCAGCACGCGCCGGTGGCGGCGATTTGGGCATCAACCCGCGTTTGCGCCTGGCGATTGACCGGGCCAAGGCGGCGAATATGCCGGCGGATCGTATCAAGTACAACATTGAAAAAGCGACCGGCACACTCGATGGCATCAGTTACGAAGAAATCCGCTACGAGGGGTATGGCATTGGGGGCGCCGCCATCATTGTCGACACCATGACCGACAACAAGGTACGCACAGTGGCCGAGGTGCGCCATGCGTTTTCCAAGTTCGGTGGCAACATGGGCACCGAAGGCTCGGTGGCATTTCAGTTCAAACACTGTGGTCAGATCATTTTTGCGCCAGGTGTGAGCGAAGACAAGGTCATGGAAGTGGCGCTGGAGGCGGGTGCCGATGACGTCATCACCGATGAAGATGGCGCCATTGAGGTGATTACCCCAGTGGCTGATTTTGAGGCGGTCAAGGACGCGCTGGCGGCGGCGGGGTTGACGCCCGATGATGCCCAGGTCACCATGCGGGCTGAAAATCCGATTGAAATGGCCGGCGAAGAGGCCGCACGCATGCAGAAACTGCTCGATGCCATTGAAGACCTGGACGATGTGCAAGACGTTTATCACAACGCCGAAATAGATTTAGAGGGCCTATGAAAATACTCGTGATCGGTGGCGGTGGCCGTGAACATGCGCTGGCCTGGAAATTGGCGCAGTCCCCCAAAACGCACAAGATTTATGTGGCGCCCGGCAATGGCGGTACGGCGCAAGACCCGCGGTTTGAAAACGTGCCCATCACAGATGTGCAAGAGCTGCGCGCCTGGGCGCTGGCGCAAAAGATTGTGTTGACGGTGGT
>JAIFMR010000157.1 GCA_020048255.1 Rhodoferax sp.
CTCTTGATCGCTTCCTGCACACCCTCTTTGTAGCCTAGCCCCGAGTCCTTGATGCCACCAAAAGGCGTGAGCTCCAGCCGGTAACCCGGCACTTCGCGCACGTTGACGCTGCCCACTTGCAGTTCGTTGACAAAGCGGGTGATGTAGTCCAGCCGGTTGGTGCAGACCGAGCTCGACAGGCCATAGGCCGTGCCATTGCTGATCGCAATCGCTTCGTTGATATCATTGAAGCGAATGATCGGTGACACCGGTCCAAAGGTTTCTTCTTTGGCCACCAGCATCTCGGGGCGCACCTGGTCCAGCACCGTGGGCGAATACAGCGCGCCACGTCGCACGTTGCCCACGCGCAGTTGCGCCCCTTGTGCGATGGCCTCATTGACGCGACTCTCAAAAAATTGGGCCGCTGCCTCGTCAATCACCGTGCCCATGTCGTTGACCTTGTCCATCGGGTCACCATAAGCCCAGGCACGGGTTTTGGCCACCACCTGCTCTACAAACTGATCGGCCACCGCCTGGTGCACCAGCATGCGTTTGACTGCGGTGCAGCGTTGCCCTGAGTTTTTGTAACTGCCCTGCACCGCCAATGTGGAGGCTTCGTCAATGTCTGCGTCCTCCATCACGATGATGGGGTCGTTGCCGCCGAGTTCCAGCACCATGCGCCGGTAACCGGCTTTGTGGGCAATGTATTTGCCAATCGCCACACCACCGGTAAAGGTGACCAAGTCAACGTGCTCGTTGGTGATGAGCTCGTCAGCAATCTCGCGCGGGTCACCGGTGATGACACTCAGCATTTCGGGTGGCAGGCCGGCCTCGTACAGGATGTCGGCAAACAGGATCGCCGAAAACGGCACTTTTTCAGACGGTTTAAGCACCATGCGGTTGTTCGTGGCAATGCTGGGCACCACCTTGTGCGCCACCTGGTTCATCGGATGGTTGAACGGCGTGATGGCGGTGATCACGCCTAGAAGCGGGCCACGCTGGGTGTACACCCGGCGCTTTTTGCCGTGCGGGGTCAAGTCACAGCTGAAAATCTGGCCGTCGTCTTTCAGGCACTCAACGGCACCAAACAGCAGCACGTCGCTGACCCGGCCGGCTTCGTACAACGCATCCTTGATGCACAGGCCGGCCTCGGCGGTAATGAGCTGCGCCACCTCGTCCAGCCGCTGGCTGATGATGGTGGCGGCCCGGTTCAGGATCGCGGCACGCTCAAAGCGCGTCAGGTTGGGCTTAAAGCTGTGGGCCGCCTTGAAGGTGTCGCGCACCTCGTCCAGTGTGGCTTTGGGCACGCTGCCAATCTGCTCTTCGGTGTAGGGGTTGAACACCGCAATGCTGCGCTCGGCACTGCGACCGGCGCCGACCTTGCGACCTGCCAGACGCATGGCATCAAGCTGGTGGTCGGTGATGTACTGCTGGATCTGATTCATGGCATCAATTTATAAGAAAATGGGCTCTAGCCCTTACAAGGTATGCGCGAGTAGCTATTATTTATGTAGTGACCTACCAGCCAATCCATCACTGCGCGTGGTTCAGCGCCAGGTCAAAGGCATCAAAGTTGCGCAAGCGCTTGGCCGCATCCAGCCCGGAGATGCGGCGGTTGACGATCAGCGGCACGCGTTGCTCGCTGACGCCACCGTGCGAGCGCAGCGGCACTTCCAGCGCGCTCAGGTCATGCCGCGATGCCGACGTGCCAATCACCGTGGAGCGCTCAGACACCACGACCATGTCGCCAATGCGGTCGGGCGGCAGCTCAAAACGCGCGGCGGCCTGTTCGCGTGTCAGCACCAGTTCCAGCCCCAGCACCTTTTGCAAACGGGCACAAGCATCGAGTACATCCACTTCCGCTGGCAGGTACACCGTCGCGTAGGAGCCCAAGGCACCGTGGTGCACCACATAGGGGTCGGTGATGGGCAAAATCACCCGAGCCTTGGCCGCACCCAACCAGGCATCAAACCAGTCTTGCAGATAAATCACCTCGGGCGTGCCGTCCATCGCAGTTTTGGCGTTCATACCGTGGTCGGCGGTGAGCGCAATCACGCAGCCCAGGGCATCGAGCTGACCCAGGTAGTTGTCCATCATGGTGTAGAACGCATTGGCACCGGGCGTGCCGGGCGCGTGCTTGTGCTGGATGTAGTCGGTGGTGCTGAGGTACATCACATCGGGCTTGACCTTTTGCATCAGCTTCACGCCCGCCGCAAAGACAAACTCCGACAAATCGGCGCTGTAGACGCTGGGCAATGGTTGGCCCACCAGCGCCAGCACCTCCTCGATGCCGTTGACCGCCAACGTCGCCTGATCGGCTTTCTCAGAACTGAAGCAGATGCCCTTCATCTGATGGCCCAGCATGGCGCGTAGTTTGTCTTTCGCGGTGACCACTGCCACTGATTTACCCGCATCGGCCAGGGCCGCCAGCAGGGTGGGCGCACGCAGCCATTTGGGGTCGTTCATCATGACCTCAGTGCCGCTGGCGGCGGTACACCGGTCACGATGGACAGGTTGTTGGGGTTGGTAAAACTGGGTACCACACAGTCGGCCACCATTGCCGTGCCGTTGGCCAGCGTGCGCTTAAGCCACGGCATCTGGCCACTGGCCACGGCTTGCGCCAGGTAATCGGGTTCGCAGCCATCCACACACACCACCACGGTGGGGTGCTTGGGCAGGGCGTAGTGGCGTAGTCATAAGGTGGTCTTTCAATCTAGAGAATTCAAGGTGCGGCAACTTCGCGCAGGCACTGGTCAAGAATATCCAGCGCCTGGGCCATTTGTCCGCGGGTGGTGATCAGGGGCGGGGTCAGCGTGAGCACATTGCCCATGGTGGTTTTGAACGACAGGCCGCGCGACATGGCAGCGTAAAGCACAGCTTCGGCCGGGTCTGCGGCGGGGGTTTTGGCAGCCCGGTCAGTCACCAGCTCGATGCCAATCAGCAGGCCACGCCCGCGCACATCGCCAATGATGGGGTGGCGATCTTTCATTTCCTGCAGCCGCTCCAGCGCATAAACCCCCACATCGGCGGCGTTTTGTACCAGTTCCTCACGCTCAATCACGTCCAGCGTGGCCAGTGCCGCTGCCGCCGTGACCGGATTTTTTTCGTGGGTGTAGTGGCCAAAGGCATAAGCACCGGCCACGTCCAGGTCCGTGCGGGCAATACACGCGGCAATCGGCAGTACACCGCCGCCCAAGGCCTTGCCCAGCACCATGATGTCGGGTTGAGCGCCATCGTGCTCAGCGGCAAAAAAGCGCCCTGTCTTGCCAAGACCCGTGGGAATTTCGTCAAAAATCAGCAGCGTGCCATGGTCGTTGCAGGCTTGGCGCACCGCTGCCCAGTAGCCTGGCGGCGGAATAAAGGGCACGGCCCGGGCTGGCTCAGCCACCACGGCGGCCACGTCGCCTTCACGCGCCAGCACATAACGCACCATGTTGGCGCAAGCCAGCTTGCATTGGTCGATGTTGGGCTGACCCTGGGCGTCCACCTCGTGGCCATAGGGGCAGCGGTAACAGCCAAAGGGTGCCACATGTTCGGTGCCCGGCAGCAGCGGCCCCACGGCACGTCCGCTGCGAAACAACGACTCACCGCCCACACTGGAAGCTCCCAGGCCAGCGCCATGAAACGAGTCCCAGAAGCTCAGGGTCTTGAAACGGCCGGTGGCAATACGTGCCAACTTGATGGCCACTTCCACCGCGTCAGACCCGCCAGTGGTGAATAGCACCTTGCCGGGTGCGCCAGTCAGGTTTTCAAATCGTGTGCTGAGCGCTTCGGCCAGTTCCACCGCACGGTCATTGGCAAAGCGCCTCGGCGCAAAGCTCAAGGTGTCGAGTTGCTGTTTGATGGCAGCGATCACCTGCGGGTGTGCGTAACCCACGTGGTGCACGTTGTTGCCATGAAAGTCCATGTAGCGCCGCCCAACGGTGTCTTCGATCCAGATGCCTTGCGCTTTGGCAATGCCGTTCAGGCAGGGTGTGGAGACCGACTGATGCAAAAAAGCTGAGCTGTCGCGTGCCAGCAGGGTGCGGGTGTGGCTGTCCAGCGAGTCACTTTGCCACTGTTTGCGCCTTGCCGAGTGATTCACATCGCCCTCGCTTTGCGATGGTCCAACAGCAACGCAATCCGGCGTCGCTGGGCGCTGTGGGTGGATGGTCCGGGTTACTTTCACGTCTGTGGCTCTCAAAAATGGGTCAGAACAGTATGTCTGCCAGATATGGCATGGGCGTGACAGTGAGCCGTGCTGTCACGCCCGATTGACTGTGCGCTGTTTGCTGGCCTGAACGTGCCGGGCCATGAGACGGCCCGCGACCTCCGAATCTCCCGCAGTGATGGCCAGAAAGATATCTTTGTGACTTTGCGCCGACTGTGGCAGCGCATCGGCTCCACCAAGATTGAGTCTGCGAAAAAGAGACAGCTCCTTGATCAATTTGCGATACATGGCCAGCAAACGCCGATTACCCGTCATCTCCACCAATCTGTCATGGAAATGCAGATTGAGCTGGTGATAAGCATCGGCGTTTTGCTGCGTGACTGCCTGCGCCATGTCGTCAAGGAGTGAGGCGACTTCCTGCTGCTGCGCTTCATTCATTTTGCCGGCCAGTTGCCTTCCCACCATTTCTTCCATGGCGGCACGCAATTCAAAAATCTCTGCCGCTTCGTCCAGAGAGATATCACGGACAAACACGCCGCGGTTCTTTTCGGTGCGCACCAGGCCGGCCTCATCGAGCATCCTGAAGGCTTCTCGGATGGGCCCGCGCGATACCCCCAGTTTTTCTGCGAGCGTGGCTTCGTTCAACTTGGAGCCTGGGATGTATTCACCCGACAAAATGGCTTGCTCAATCGCTTGTTGAACGACGCTGGCAAGCGAATTGGCTTGCAGCAGCGCGATGGTGGGGTGAACTAATGCATTCATATGCATGGATTGAAACACATTTTTCTTATTGTCAACAATCTACAAAAAACAATTAACAAATGATCGAATTTTCATCGTATTGTCACAATGACCATAGATGATGCGGGCTTTTAACCCTCAAGGATTTCGTATGCGTTTATCCAAAGTCGCCCAACTTCTTGCACTTTCGGGCCTGATGGCGTTTGCTGGCATGGCATCCGCCGAGAAAACCCAGTTGCTGGTTTACACCGCGCTGGAAACCGACCAGCTCAAGGCCTATCAAGAAGGCTTTAACGCAGTGAATCCGGATATCGAAATCAAGTGGGTGCGTGATTCAACAGGTGTGATCACTGCCAAACTCCTGGCCGAAAAGGCCAACCCACAGGCCGACGCCGTGATGGGTGTAGCTGCCAGCAGCCTGGCACTGCTGGACAAACAGGGCATGCTGATTCCGTACGCGCCCCTGAACCTGGACGCCATCATGACCCAGTACCGGGACAAGAAAACCCCCCCTGCCTGGTTTGGCATGGACGTGTGGGGTGCCACGGTGTGTTTCAACACGGTTGAAGCCCAGAAAAAGAACATTCCCAAGCCAGAGAGCTGGCAAGACCTGACCAAGCCCGTCTACAAAGGCCAGGTGGTCATGCCCAACCCCGCATCCAGCGGTACCGGCTACTTTGACGTCGTGGCTTGGTTGACCTTGTTTGGCGATCAGAACGGCAAGGGCGGCGGCTGGAAATACATGGACGGTTTGCACGCCAACATTGCGCAGTACACCCACTCAGGCTCCAAGCCCTGCAATATGGCCGCCAGCGGCGAATTTGTGGTGGGTATCTCGTTTGAATACCGCGCCAACGCCAACAAGGCCAAAGGAGCACCGATTGACCTGGTGTTCCCCAAAGAAGGTTTGGGCTGGGATCTCGAAGCCTTTGCCATTCACAAGGGCACCAAGAAACTTGACGCTGCCAAAAAACTGGCTGACTGGGCTTCTGGCAAAGATGCCATGAAGTTGTACGGCAAAAACTTTGCCATCACGGCACAACCCGGTGTCGCCGCGCCTTTGGCCAATGTTCCCAAAGACTACGAGCAGCGCCTGGTCAAGCTTGACTTCAACTATGCTGCAGAACAACGCGATCGCATCCTGACGGAATGGAAAGCGCGCTACGACGGCAAAACCGAAAAGCGCTGATTCACGCGGAGTTGGCAATTGAGCGACGGCCCGTTTCTGCAGCTAAGCCAGGTCCGAAAGGACTTTGGCGACTTCAGTGCCCTGAAAGACATCGATCTCACCATCCAAAAAGGCGAGTTTGTGTGCTTTTTGGGGCCATCGGGCTGTGGCAAAACCACCTTGCTGCGCATCATTGCGGGGTTGGAGCTGCAGACCGCCGGCCAAATTTTTCAGGGTGGGCGTGATATCTCCCGTTTGCCGCCCGCCATGCGCGACTATGGCATCGTGTTCCAGAGTTACGCGCTGTTTCCTAACCTGAGTGTGTTTGACAACGTGTCTTACGGTCTGGTGAACCGCAAGACGCCTCGCGCCGAGGTTCGCCAACGCGTGACTGACCTGGTCAAGCTGGTGGGTCTGCCGGGCAGCGAGGCCAAGTTTCCAGGTCAACTCTCAGGCGGACAGCAACAGCGCATTGCGCTGGCGCGGGCTTTGGCCACAGCACCGGGGTTGCTGCTGCTGGACGAGCCACTGTCGGCGCTGGATGCGTTAGAGCGCGTCAGACTGCGCCACGAAATCCGCAGCTTGCAACAAACACTGGGGGTCACCACCATCATGGTGACCCACGACCAAGAGGAAGCTTTGAGTGTGGCCGACCGCATCGTGGTGATGAACCACGGCGTGATTGAGCAGGTCGGCACACCGATGGAGATTTACCGCGAACCCGCGTCGCCTTTCGTAGCGGACTTTGTGGGCAAGGTCAATGTGCTGGCTGCCAACCGGGTCAATGGTCGCCTGCAACTGGGCCGACTCAGCCTGCCCGGTCACGATCACAACAATGGACCGGTGAAAGCCTACCTGCGCCCGGAAGACGTGCTGGCCCGCCCGATTGCCCCCGGCGACGACCATGTGTTCGATGCCTGTATTGAAGGCATCGACTTTCTGGGCTCGTACTGCCATGTGCATGTGAGCTCCCCGGCCATTGCAGACCAAAAACTCACTGTCTACCTGTCTTTGAACTTTTTGTACGAGCAGTCGCTGCAGGTGGGTTCACAGGTCAAGCTGAAGCTCTTGCCAGAACGCGTCAAGGTGTTTTGATGGCGGCTTTGCTTCACGCACCCACCGTCCGGCAAGATCATCATTGGATTGACCGTCTAGCCCATGTCCTGCTTGCGCTAGTTGCTATCATTTTATTTTATTTTGTTGCCTTGCCACTGGGCTCCATCCTGATCCAGGCCTTGCAGTCCGAGAAGGGTGAATTTGTCTGGCTGGCCAACTTTATCGCCTATGCACAAACCCCGGCGCTGCTGGGCAGTTTGTGGAACAGCCTATGGGTGTCTGGTCTGGTCACGCTGATTGTGTTGCCACTGGCCTTTACTTTCGCCTACGCACTGACCCGTTCATGCATGCCCTACAAGGCACTCTTTCGCGGCATCACCCTGGTGCCCTTGCTGGCACCCTCGCTGCTGGCAGCGATCTCGCTGATTTACTGGTTTGGTAACCAGGGTGTGCTCAAGTCCTGGCTGCAAAGCATAGGCATAGAGGAAATTTACGGTGCGCCCGGTGTGGTGCTGGCCGAATGTATTGCGGTGTTTCCGCACACCTTGATGATTCTGGTGACCGCCTTGTCGATGTCGGATGCGCGCCTGTTCGAAGCCGCCGATGCCATGGGCACCACCGCCCTGCGCAAATTTTTAACCATCACCTTGCCGGGAGCCAAATACGGCCTGATTTCGGCGGCCATGGTGACTTTCACGCTGGTGATCACCGACTTCGGCATCCCGAAAGTGATTGGCGGCAATTTCAATGTGCTGGCGACCGATGTGTTCAAGCTGGTGATTGGTCAACAAGACTTTGCCAAAGGTGCGGTGGTGGCGATTTTGCTGCTGACACCGGCAGTGCTGAGTTTTGCGGCAGACAACTATGTCAGCCGCCGGCAAACTGCCATGCTGACGGCACGCGCCATTGCGTACCGAGCCAAACCGTCGCCACTGTTTGACCGGCTCATGACCCTGTACTGCTCGGTGATCGCGCTGCTGGTGCTGGCCATGTTGGGCATGGCGGTGTTTGCCTCATTTGCCACTTTTTGGCCGTATAACCTGACCCCCAGCCTGCGCCATTACACGCTGGGGTTGCTCGACGCTGAAGTCGGTGTGGCGTTTTTCAACAGCATCAAAATGGCGGGTGGCACCGCCCTGTTTGGTACCGCACTGGTATTTACCGGGGCCTATCTGCTGGAAAAGACCAAGGGGATGGACGGCCTGCGTGGCTTGGTGCGCCTGCTGGCTGTGGTGCCCATGGCGGTGCCGGGCTTGGTGCTGGGGCTGGGTTACATCTTCTTCTTCAATGCACCGGACAACCCCTTGAATGGTCTGTACCACACGCTAACTCTGCTGACGCTGTGCACCATTGTTCACTTTTACACCACCGGCCACCTTACCGCAGTAACCGCGCTCAAGGCACTTGACAGTGAATTTGAAGCCGTCAGCGCCTCGCTCAAAGTGCCGTTTTACAAAACTTTCTGGCGCGTCACCTTGCCGGTGTGTACACCCGCGCTGGTGGACATGGCGCGCTACTTTTTCATCAACGCGATGACGACCATTTCCGCCGTGGTGTTTCTGTATTCACCAGAAACCAAGGTCGCCTCCATTGCCATTCTGAACCTGGACGAAGCTGGTGAAATGGGTGCCGCCGCCGCCATGGCGGTGTTGATTGGCCTGGCCAGCACGGTGGCGACACTTTTCTTCATGATGCTGGCCTGGTGGGTCAACCGCCGCACCCAAGCCTGGAGAAAATAGCCCCCACGCTGACCAAGCGCCGGTGACCACGACAAACAAAAACTGAGAACACACCATGTACAGAGACAAAATTCTCCTCACCCCCGGCCCGCTAACGACCACCCTGCGCACCAAGCTGGCGATGTTGAAGGACTGGGGCTCCTGGGATGCCGATTTCAACGCGGTGACCGCCCGTGTGCGCGCCAGCTTGCTGGACATCATCCATGGTGCAGAGAGTCATGTTGTTGTTCCCCTCCAAGGCAGTGGCACCTTCAGTGTGGAAGCCGCCGTGGCCACCTTGGTGCCGCGCGATGGGCATGTGCTGGTGCTCGACAACGGGGCCTATTGCAAACGCGCTGCGCGCCTGACCAGCCTGATGGGCCGACGCGTCACCGTGCTGGATTTTGATGAGGCACAGCCGGTGTCGGCTGCTGCTCTGAATGCACACCTCAAAACCGACGATACCATCACCCATGTGGTGCTGATCCATTGCGAGACCGGCGCGGGTGTGCTCAACCCCTTGCAAGCCGTGGCCGACGTTTGTGCGATGCATGGCAA
>JAIFMR010000144.1 GCA_020048255.1 Rhodoferax sp.
CCTAAAACTACCGCCCAACGGGTGGCGTTGTTAGCGCTTGATTGCATCAACCCAAAAGCCCGTTTGCCACTGCAGCGGGCTTTTTTAATTTAAAACAGGAGTAACCAAATGGCCGAGAAGTTAGTGATTTTTGACACCACTTTGCGCGATGGCGAGCAGTCTCCGGGCGCCTCCATGACGCGCGACGAAAAACTTCGAATCGCCCGTCAACTGGAACGACTGAAGGTGGATGTGATTGAAGCTGGTTTTGCGGCCAGCTCCAACGGGGACTTTGAGGCGATCAAGGCCATTGCCAATGCGATCAAGGACTCCACCGTATGCTCTTTGTCGCGTGCCAATGATCGCGATATCTCGCTGGCCGCAGAGGCCTTGAAAGGTGCTCAGCGGGCACGCATTCACACCTTTATTGCCACGTCGGCGTTGCACATGGAGAAAAAACTGCGCATGACGCCTGAGCAGGTGCTGGAGCAGGCCAAACAATCCGTTCGTTTTGCCCGCAACCTGATGTCAGACATTGAGTTCAGTGCCGAGGATGCCTACCGAAGCGAGGACGATTTTTTGTGCCGGGTGATCGAGGCCGTCATCAACGAAGGCGCGACCACCATCAATGTGCCGGACACCGTGGGTTATGCGGTGCCTGAGCTGTACGGCCAATTCATCAAAAATCTTCGCAGCCGAGTTCCCAATTCTGACAAGGCCATCTGGTCGGTGCATTGCCACAATGATCTCGGCATGGCGGTGGCCAATTCGCTGGCCGGTGTCAAGATTGGCGGCGCTCGTCAGGTGGAGTGCACCATCAACGGACTCGGTGAGCGTGCCGGCAATTGCAGCCTTGAAGAGGTGGTGATGGCGGTTCGCACGCGTCGAGATTATTTTGACCTTGACTTGTCAGTGGATGCCACTCACATTCTCGCGGCCAGTCGAATGGTGAGCCAAACCACCGGATTTGTGGTTCAGCCCAACAAAGCCGTGGTCGGGGCCAATGCCTTTGCGCACGCCTCTGGCATTCATCAGGACGGCATTTTGAAGGCGCGCAATACCTACGAGATCATGCGTGCCGAGGATGTCGGCTGGTCCGCCAACAAAATTGTGTTGGGCAAACTGAGTGGGCGCAATGCGTTCAAGCAACGCTTGCAGGAACTTGGCGTTCAGATGGACAGCGAGGCCGACACCATCACGGCGTTTGCAAAATTCAAGGAACTGGCCGACCGCAAGAGCGAAATTTTCGACGAAGACATCTTGGCCCTGGTGAGCGAGGAATCGGTTGCTTCGGGCAAAGAGCAATATGCGTTCGTCTCGCTTGCCCAGCACAGTGAAACCGGTGAAATGCCCGTCGCAACTGTGGTGATGACCATTGGCGGCAAGGAAGTGAGCGCCACCGCCAACGGCAATGGCCCGGTGGATGCGTCGCTCAAAGCCATCGAAGTCAATGTGAAAAGCGGTGCCGAGATGGTGCTCTATTCCGTGAATGCGATCAGCGGATCAACCGAAAGCCAGGGCGAGGTCACCGTGCGCTTGCAAAACAGCGGTCGCATTGTGAATGGTGTGGGGGCCGACCCGGACATTGTGGTGGCGTCCGCCAAGGCCTATATGAGTGCCTTGAACAAACTGCATAGCCAGGCAGATCGGGTCTTGGCACAGGGCTAGCCTGGCATGGATCCAAGCGGCACGGTCCGCCCTGCGCCAGCCGCAGCTTCTGGCGGTTGTAACCCCTCTATCGATGCCAAGGTGGCGCTTGAAGATACCTTGGCCCTTGGTCCCAGCGACGTGGAAAAGCTTGCCGACTGGGTTCAGCGAGCCAGTGTCGAGGCCTTCGATGGATTGACACAATTGCTTTCGGCCTTGCCGCTACTAAAGACAGAGCCAGTGCCTTTTGAACCATGCGGCTGCTACGTCTCCAACAGCTTGAACGCGAGCGAGGCGACAAACCCGGCCAGGGTACTCAGACCAACAATGTTGCCTCCTCCCAAATGAACCGCCTCGGGGATCATGGTTTGTGCAATCATGGTCAGCATGGCACCGGCAGCCAGTCCCTCGACGAAAATGATTGTTCCGTGACTGACATTGGCACCGATGACATAACCCAGGTAAGAACTCAGTGCGCTGGTCAAAACCAGAGACAGCCAGAGCAGCAAAATCCGGCTCACTTTCCATCCCTGCTCGCGCATGCCGATGCTGCTGGAAAACGCCTCCGGCAAATTGGAGAGAAAAAGGCCGGCAATCAAGGTGAAGGGAATCAAGGACATGAGTTCTGGTGGTGTTTGCCCCTGCGTCTTGCTGAGAACCATAGCCGTCACGCCCGAGCCCACCACAAAGCTCTCCGGGATGCCATCCAGCACGCTGCCTAACCAGATCGCCAGTGGCGCGCCGCCATGTTCCTGTGCACTTTGCTGAATTTCATGGTGAACAGGTGAGCCATGACTGTGCAATCCCCGCATTGCCTGTTTTATCCAGGATTGACTCTCGGGAACATCGGCCATATCCACCCGATTCAACTCATCACGCGGCATATTGGCAAAGCGCGCGGTGATTTGATCCAGTTCGGGGACCAAGGGGCGCAACTTGTCGAGATCTTCCTTCAGAAGTTCAAAGGCATCCACCGGGGTCAGCGCAATGGCTGTCGTGAACAGTTGCGCACCAGTAAGCAGGCAGCTCGCTCCAAGAATATCGCCTTCTCCAAGCCTCTTGGGTGCGCGGCCCTGAGCGGTCAACTCAACGCTTCCGCAGTCTATGAAAATGACACGATCACCAGGATCACCTTCGCTGAAAAGACACTCGCCCACGACAAAGTGAGCCGGGCGGACCATGGCAAAGAGTCGATGCATGTGGTCAGGCGGAATGGCGCGGAAAAACACGATTTCATGGAGTCGAGACAGCATGCGCGCCAACTTGAGCTTGCGACGCTGGCGGAGGTAGGTGATCGTGGTACTCACCTTGCGCAGATATCCGCCTTCCGTGTTGAGCAAGTGGTTGCAAACTGCAAAGATCAGCCCTCCGGCGATACAACCGGCAATCAGCCAAATCATGGTGAGGGAGGCGCTTGCACCGCGCGAGGCCGACGCCGCGCCCAACCCCAAAACGGTTGGCGCGATAAGCTCGACGCTGAGCGCAGCGAGCAGTGCGCCGGAGCCAAAAGCGGTTAACACCGCCGTAACACCGCGCCCGGGTTTCCAAAACGCACCCAGCATTGCACCAATCAGCAGGGATGCCGCGCAAAACGCTCCCAGGAAGGTCGCCCAAAGTGCGTAGTTTGCAGAACCTGCGGACATAGCTGGTTTACTCCATCTGTGTTTGAGCCGAAGATACGAACAATGCAATCAGACCGGCCCCTGCCACCCATGATTTGTACCACGTTGCGCGGTTTTTGGTGAGCTTGCCAATATCGTCCAGGTTGCAGCTTTGGCAAACCAGACGACGCCTGACTGCCGGGGCCAATCCGCTATATATTCAATAGCTCGCTGCGCAATCAAAACAAGGGCGGGAGGCCAATTTGTTCACTTTAATGATGGATAGAAACTTTAAACCCATCAGGCCAAGTATCGACCCCTGGAATCGCCCTCAATCCGCGTGAAACCCTCAATTGGCACGTCCTGCGCGCCAAATTCATCACCAAGCGTTGTGTTCAGTAAAGTGCTTTGCGGTGGCCAGCGTGTACCGTGCGCGGCATCACCCCGCGGCAATGACCGATCTGCGCATCACAGCCATCCCACAGCGGTGGCCCCCGCGCCAGTGAGTTGTGAGTCGGTTCTGAGTCCACTCCGATGTGCTCCAGTAGGTGGCCGATACCTGTACCCCCATGCTGCACGGCAATCTGGGCCGCGTAGCCGACGCCACGGCATCCAGTCAACCCACGCTAAGCCGGGAGTTGGCGCGGTTGGAGAACTGCAGGGCTTTGACTTGTTTGTCCGGGTGCGCGGGCGACTGCGCTGGTGCAAGCGGCATTCTGGCCGGAGACCCGCATGGTCGCACTGGCAGAAATGAGCGACAAAACGCAACTGCTGGCCCTGATTCTGGCTGCCCACTTTCGCCAGCCCTGGCCGATTGTGTGAGGCAACAGTGGGTGCTGGCCGCTCAGCTTTGACGGCAGCACACCGCGCAGGCTTCTTCGCGCCATTGCTGCAGCGCTGCGTAGTAGCCTTGCCAGACACAGCCATTGCAACCGCGCCCGCAGCAGGTGGTGGGCTCGGGCGGCGGCGGGCGCAAGGCTCGGTCGAGTTCCAGCCCCTGACTTCGCGCCAGTCCGCGCAGGTGGGCAATCAGCGCCTGTGCCGTGGCCAGGTCTGCCAGCGGCACCACGGCCGGGTCGTGGCGGACAAAACGCGGCTGCGCCTTGTGCTGAAAATCGCCCGATTCGGCAAACATCGCGGCTGGCCGCACCCACAGGCCGAAGTCGCCATACAGCGCCCGGTACAGCGTCATGGGCTGCCGGGTTTCGCTGCAACGCACGGTGTCAATGACCGTGTACCAGCCGCCTTTGTAGTGGCGGTAGAGGCCGGGCGGCGTAACGGGCAGCGGGGGAAGATCAAGGGGGTCGGGGCTGGGTGTCGTCATGGCAGCAGAATTGTCCACGATCTGGCCGCATCCCTCGGCCAGATCAGCCGGATGACTTGGGATGTTCAGCACCGTCCCGTCGCGCTGCATCAAGTAGCGCAGCCGTTTCGGGACCGACCGCCGTTCTGCTGTCGTTCAACCAGTCATGAACAGGGTGTTTCCACCACTTCCAGCGCCAGCAACTCCGCCACCGTCTGCCTGCGGCGGATCAGCCGGGGCGCGCCAGCCTCGACCAGCACCTCGGCAATCAGTGGCCGGGTGTTGTAGTTGGATGACATCGACGCACCATAGGCACCGGTATCAATCAGCACCAACAAGTCACCCACCTGTGCCGGTGGCAAGTCGCGCTGCTGCACTACCCCGCCCTCGCCTTGCGTGAACACATCGCCCGACTCGCACAACGGGCCGCCAACCACGCTGGGCTGCACCGCGCCGATAACCGGCGAGCCGTCGGGGTGAATCAGCTCCATGCCATGAAAGCTGCCATACATGCTGGGGCGCATCAAATCGCTAAATCCGGCATCAACCATCACAAACGGGTTGCTGCCCATCTGTTTGGTGGCACGCACCTCGGTCACCAGCACGCCGCTTTCTGCCACCAGATAGCGGCCTGGCTCAATTTCCAGGGTGACGGCATGACCCAGCAAGGCGGCAATCTGCTGGCGGGCGGCGTCCCAAAGTTCAAAATAATGCTGGGTGTCGATCGACGGGTCACCGGCGCGATACGGAATCGACAAGCCACCGCCGGCTGATATTGCCTGCAAATCCATGCCCTGCGCCTTGAGCACCTCTACCAACGCAACCATGGCACCGCACACCTCCTGCAGATGGTGGTAATCGACGCCTGAGCCAATGTGCATGTGCAGGCCAATCAGCTTCAGGCCATTGGATCGCACGCGTGCCAGCGCTTCGGGCAGGTCGGTGTGCCAGATGCCGTGTTTGCTGTGTTCACCACCGGTGTTGGTCTTGTTGCTGTGGCCGTGGCCAAAACCGGGGTTGATGCGAGCCGCAGTTGACCGGCAGGTTCAACTCGACCACACGCGCCAGTGTGGTCCGGTCCAGCAAATCGGCGGTAAAAACGATCTCGGCGTGGCCGTTGTGCAGGCCCGGCGAGTAGCCTGCTGCCAGCGCACGCTCTATTTCACCTTGCGACACCGCGTCCACCAGTACCCCCAGGCACCGCATCAGCCGCAGGATGTGGGTGTTGGAATTGGCCTTCTGGGCAAAACGAATCACGTCAAACTGGCGCAGGGCCTTGATCTGGCGCTCAATGGTGGCAGCGTCATACACCCACAAGGGGGTGCCGTGGGTTTGGGCCAGTGCGGCCAGGGTCTGAGGAGTAAATGGGTTCATAACGGAATCATGCCAAGGTCAATCGATTCAATCAATAGCTTTTTTGTTCGTCAACGATTCACCGTTGATATAGTTGACAGATGATTTCTACCCTGCCAACAGCCGTCGCCCCTGCCCTCACCCACCGCCAGCTGGCCATGTTTCGCGCCATCATGCTGCACGGCAACCTGGGCCGCGCAGCCGACGCCACCGCGTCCAGCCAACCCACGCTGAGCCGGGAGCTGGCGCGCTTGGAGCAGCTGCTGGGCTTTGACTTGTTTGACCGGGTGCGCGGGCGACTGCGCCCCACACAACGCGCGCTGGCCTTGATGCAAGAAGTCGAGCGTTCTTTTATCGGCCTGGACCAGATCGCCAAACGTGCGCTGGAGTTGCGCCAGCAGACCAGCGGGCGCTTGCGGCTGGCCTGCCTGCCGGCGCTGGCACATGCGCTGGTGCCGCCGGCGCTGGTGCAACTGGCCCACGTTTTGCCACAGGCGACGGTCAGCGTGTTTCCACAAGAATCCCCGTGGCTGGAGCAGGCGATGAGCGAGCAGCGGTTTGATGCCGGTTTAAGCGAAACCAGCGAAGCACCGGTGGGTGTCACGCTGCGGCCGCTGCTACAGGTGAACGAAGTAGCGGTGTTGCCACGCGACCACGCCCTGTGCCGCAAGGCCGTGCTGCAAGCGCAAGACTTTGAAGGCGAGCGTTTTGTCAGCCTGGCCGACGGTGACCCCTACCGCGCCGCCATTGACCAGATGTTTGCCCGCGCCGAGGTCAAACGTCAAACCTGGCTGGAAACTGCGAGCGCCGTGGCGGTGTGCGCCATGGTGCGCCAGGGCCTGGGCGTGGCCATCGTCAACCCATTGACCGCGCTGGCGCTGGCCGGGCCTGATCTGGTGGTGCGAGCACTGAGCGTGCCGATTGCGTTTCGGGTCAGCCTGCTGTTGCCAGACGTGGCCGCGCCGCATCCGCTGCGCGACGCCCTGACTGACGCGCTGGTAGCCACGGCTCAAACCTTGGAGGCCACTCTGGTCAAGGCACAGGCATCAACCAGATCACTCTAAATTTAGTAGTGGCTAGCGCTTTCTGCTACAGGGCTGGAGGCCATTTTTTAGGTTAATCTCCGCCACCTTCAAGCCACCTTGCGCACTGGGATAAACTGGCCAAACCCCACCACCCCGAGCGCAGACCCCCATGGCTGACCACTACGACGACTATTCGCGCGAACAGCTCATGCGCCTGCTGCGCGAACGTGACCGGCGGCCCCATTTCGGGCTGGTCTGGGAGCGCGACGAGATTGACCACGACCTGTCGGTCAACAACGACTTTGTGGCGCTTGACCAGGATGCCACGCTGTCGTGTGGCGCTGGCCCGCAGCACAACCTGATCATCGAGGGCGACAACTTTGATGCCCTGCGCTACCTGCGCATGACATACGCCGGACGCATCAAGTGCATCTATATTGATCCACCCTACAACACCGGCAACCGCGACTTCATTTACAACGACCACTTTGTTGACAAGGACGACAACTATCGCCATTCCAAATGGCTCGAATTCATGTTCCGGCGACTGGAACTGGCCAAAGAGTTGCTGACCGAAGACGGCGTGATGTTTGTCTCGATTGATGACAACGAAGTGTTTCATCTGGGCTTGTTGATGGAGCAGGTGTTTGGCGAAGCCAGCAAAATTGCGACGTGCATTTGGCAAAAGCGGTATTCAAGAGAAAACCGTGGCGCTATTGGGGACGCTCATGAATATTTGTTGGTTTATGCAATCAACCCCGATATTTTCAAAGTACAAAGAAACAAACTTCCTTTGGGCGAAAAGCAACTCAGTGTTTACAAAAATCCTAACAGAGATCCAAACGGCCCCTGGCGAGCAGTAGCACTTTCTGCACAAGGGTACCGCCCCAATCAAATGTACGAAATTGAAACACCTTCAGGAAAAAGACATCGACCTCCAGAGGGTTCATGCTGGAAAGTAATAGAACCTCAGTACCAAAAATTACTGAAGGAAAACAAGATATATTTTGGAAAAAAAGGGGATGCCATACCGTCCAAAATTCAATATCTAAAGGATATTGATGGCATTGTTCCATGGACTTGGTGGCCGCATGAGGAAGTTGGACACACCGACGAGGCCCGCAAAGAAATTCAAGACGTGTTTGGCACACAAACCGCCTTTGAAACCCCAAAACCAGTTCGACTCGTAGAGCGCATACTCCGGATCGCCACTAAGCCCGGCGACATCTGTCTGGATTTTTTTGCCGGGTCGGGCACCACGGCCCAAGCGGTGCTGAACCTGAACAAGGAAGACGGTGCGACAAACGCTAGCGCTCGCCGCTTTATCCTGGTCTCCAGCACCGAAGCCACTTCTGACACACCCGATAAAAACCTGTGCCGCGATGTCTGCGCCGAGCGGGTGCGCCGCGTCATCACCGGTTACGACAACAAAAAAGGCCAGCCGGTCGAGGGCCTCGGCGGTGGCTTTGCCTATCTGCGCTGTCGTCGCATCCCGGCCGCCACAGTGTTTCGCGGCATCGAGCACGCGCAAATCTGGACGGCACTGCAATTGATTCATGGGCTGGCGATGCTGCCGTATCGTCTGGATTCCCGCCTGCGCGGGAATGACGGTATTCAGCACGAGAACGACGGCGTTCAGTATGGAAATGACGGCGTCAAAGTTGTCAGCCAACACCCGATGCAAGTCGCACAAGGGCCACACGGCGCGCTCATCTACCTGCCAAAAATCAGCGACTTAGCCCTCGAAGCCCTGCAAGCTGTCCTTGAAACTGCCGGGCAAGCCGTGGTCTATTGCTGGCAACCTGCCCTGCTGGCGCAGCGCCTGACCGACCCGCGTGTCGCGTTTGAGGCGATTCCGGCGTTTTTGGTCAACCGTTTTGGCGCTCGCGCCAACGGATCAGTGAAACTATCGCCCGGAGGTGCCTGATGCCAGAAATTTCCGGCTTTTTTGGGTTCGTGATTTATATTGAGCCACTGGCGTAAGCCCACTGCCTCGTGTTCACGACAGCATGAAACTTAGCAAAACGACGAAGAGATCAACCCGAGGTGCAATATGAACCTACCAATGAAACAGCGCATGGACGAAACAATGAACCAACTGATACCGCAATACCAGTCGGAACTGCTGGACTTTGGCGATTTTCTGAAAGCCAAACAACAGGCCAGCCAAGCCCAGCCAATCAGCATCGAGGAGGCGCGAGCGCTGCTGCGCGAGATGGTGAAATCGTCACCCAAAGGGCGACTTGGCCCCCCCTACCTTGATCTGACAGGTTTCAAATTTAATCGGGAAGAAGCCAATGAGCGTTAAGACGGTGTTTCTCGATACCAATATCATCATCTACGCCTACTCAATTGATAAATCAGAAAAATATCGAATTGCCCGCGCATTGATTGAATCCGGCAATGCCGTCATCAGCGCACAAGTTCTCAACGAATATTGCAATACGGCACGCAGGAAATATCCCCTGATGTTTGAACGCGTAGAAGAAACCCTGCGAGAGTTGTCCGAGTTACTGGAAGTTCGTGACCTGACAGGATCAACCAGCCAACATGCTGTGCAGTTGACGCGACGTTATGGCTATTCATATTACGACAGTCTAATTTTGGCTTCCGCACTTGGAGCGCAATGCCCGATATTGTTGAGCGAAGACATGCAGCACGGCATGATGATTGACGGGCGGCTTTGCATTGAAAATCCTTTTCACTTGGTGTAGCTGATGAGTGCCCCCGCACCCAAAGGCTACCAGCGCGAAGCGGTCAAAAACGCGCTGGAAATTTTTCGCTATGCCGAAAGCCAGTTGCGCCAGGCACAAGACAATGCCAGTCATGCTGCAGCTACCGCTTTCAACGGCTGCCTGTTGTTGGAGGCCCCGACCGGCTCTGGCAAGACGCTGATGGCCGGCATGATTGCCGAGGCTTTTGCAGCCCCCGACCGTGACAGCAATGCCGGCATTGTGTGGTTCTGGTTCACGCCTTTTGCCGGGCTGGTGGAGCAGGCCAAAGGGGCCATCAAATCGACTTTTTCCGGCCTGCGCGTGCGCGACCTGCAAACCGACCGCAAAACCCGCGGCAGCAAAAGTGGTGATGTGTTTGTCACCACCTGGGCCTCGGTTGCGGCGTCGAACGCCGCCACACGGCGGGTGCGCAACGGTGGAGAATTTGTGCTGGCGCTCGATGGCTTGATCACCGAGCTGCGCGCCGACGGCTTTCGCATTGGTGCAGTGGTGGATGAAGCGCACCACAGTTTTACCAAAGCCGCCGAGACAGTACGCTTTTACCGCAACACACTGCGGCCCGACTTCACGCTGATGATCACCGCGACGCCAGACGATCAGGACGTGGAAAAGTTCAACAAGGCCGCTGGCATCGGGCACCTGCACCGCGTCAAGGTCAGCCGCATCGAGGCGGTCGATGCCGGGCTGATCAAGGACGGCATCAAGTCGATTGCCTACCTGGCGGCCGACGACCAAAAAGAACTGGTGGACTTTGCTGCCACCGCGCTGGCCGACGGCTGGGCCATGCACTGCCGCATTGCGCAGGGCCTGCAGACAGCGGGCATGGATTTGGTGCCGCTGATGCTGGTGCAGGTGGGCAACAGCAATACCGCCGTGGACGAAGCCCGCACCCGGCTGGCCGCTTTAGGCGTGCCGGAGTCAAAAATTGCCTGGTACACCGCCGATGACCCGAATGACGATCTGCTGGCGGTGGCGATTGACGAGCGCCGCGAGGTGTTGATTTTCAAGGTGGCGGTGGCGCTGGGTTTTGACGCGCCGCGGGCTTTCACACTGGTGTCGATGCGTGGCGCCAAAGACACCGACTTTGGCATTCAGGTGGTCGGGCGCATTCTGCGCGTGCATGGCCGCCTGCAGGGTCCGACGCTGGCCAAAAAGCTGCCCGAATGGTTGCGCTACGGCTATGTGTTTCTGGCTGACTCCAGCAATCAGAGCGGGCTGGTTCACGCGGGCGAAAAGATCAACGCAATTCGCAGCGAATTGTCGCAGGTGTGCCCGTTCACCATGGTGGTCAAGGTAGCCGGACACAACGAGATTCAGGTGACGCACAACGGGCAGTCGCAATTGTTGTCGGTGCCCTATGTGCCGCCGCCCTTGCTACCCCATGGGTTGCCCGTGTTGGCAAGCGCCAATGTACCTGGTGCCAGTGATACGCAGCCTTTGATGACGGCCGTGCTGCCATCGCCTTGGCAGACCACCGGTATTCTGACCCATCTGGTGCTGACAGCACCACAAACGCCCTCACCCACTGTTGCTCCAGGTTTATCACCCGCTAGCCCTTTGCTTTCGGGCAACTCACGCTATCAAATCAAAAGTGATGTAGAGCGGGTTCATCAAAGCGAGCGCCTGCCCCTGACCACGGCCGACCTGCTCACCTGCATTGCCGCCAGCATTGCGATTGACGACAGGGCGTTCAACGCTGGGTTTCGCCAGTCGGTCAAAGTCAGCCGGCAAACCATGGATTTGTTTGAAGGCAGCGAAGCCATCGAGGCCATGCAGGCCCGGCTGTCAGATGCCGAACTGGCACGGCGTGCCCAAAATGTGCTGTTTGATGCGGACTACCTGGACCCGCGTGACCTGCACGACGCACTGCTGGCCCGGTTGAAAGCCGAGTTCAGCCACCGGGGCGTGCCGTTTGACGATGCTGGGCTGGCATCTGCCCTGAACCGCATCATGGCGGCTTATCCACATCTGATCCGGCTGGCCGCTCGCGGCTGCGCTGCCAAATTCAAGGAGATGTTTGATGCCGCGCCCTTACCAGAGTTTGTGGAACTGCCCGGCGGTGTGAAGAAGTCACGGCTGAACATCTATGGCGTGATGCCGCAGGACCTGAATGGCACGGAGCTGAGTTTTGCCGAGCTGCTGGACGCTGACACCTCTGGCACGGTGGACTACTGGTTTCGCAACGAGCCGCGCAAACCTTGGTCGATTGGCATTGTGATGCCCGGTGGCGAGCGCTTTTTTCCTGATTTTGCGATTCAGGTGCAGGGTCGCACAGCAGGTGCCGGCCTGATGCTGGTGGAAACCAAAGGCCATCACATCTTGAACGGTGACGACACGCTGGACAAAATTCTGGCAGAGCATCGACGCTACGGGGTACCGCTGATGCTGACGCAGGACACCCATGGCCGATTCATGACGGTGAAGTATTTCGCCAGCACCGGGCGTAATGAGGAAGATCAAATTTTCCGGGTCGAACACCTCACAGGCTACTGAACCGGCACCGCCCAAAAAGCTCCTTATTTCATAGCTTTCAGTGCATGCTGTTATTGGGCTAGAGGCCAATAATGCCAAATTTGACTTTTCTCAGGAGTGTCGCGGCAGCAAT
>JAIFMR010000173.1 GCA_020048255.1 Rhodoferax sp.
AAGGGTTATGCCGTGCCCGACTACCCGGAAGATCCCAAGAGCGACGCCGACAAGACCGTGCGCGCGCGCTATTCGCGTTGCATTGGCAGTGCGGTCAATCCTGTCTTGCGTGAAGGCAATTCTGACCGTCGCGCGCCCATGGCTGTAAAGAACTACGCGCGCAAGCATCCTCACTCCATGGCCGATTGGAGCCAGGCATCGCGCACCCACGTGTCACACATGCACCATGGCGACTTTTACCATGGTGAGAAGTCCATGACGCTGGATAAAGCCCGTGATGTCAAGATGGAACTGATCACCAAGAGCGGCAAGGCCATTGTGCTCAAGCCCAAGGTGTCCCTGAAAGATGGTGAGGTCATTGACAGTATGTTCATGAGCAAAAAAGCTTTGCTCGCGTTCTATGAAAAAGAAATTGAAGACGCCCATAAAACGGGTGTGATGTTCTCACTGCACGTCAAGGCAACCATGATGAAGGTGTCCCACCCCATCGTCTTTGGTCATTGTGTGCGTATTTTCTACAAGGATGCATTTGAGAAACACGCCAAGCTGTTCGAAGAGTTGGGCGTCAATGTCAACAACGGCATGGTGAACCTGTATGACAAACTCGCAACGCTGCCGCAATCGCAGCGCGAGGAAGTCATCAAGGACCTGCACGCCTGCCATGAGCACCGGCCCGAACTGGCCATGGTCGACTCGGCCAAGGGAATTACCAATTTTCACTCGCCCAACGACGTCATTGTGGACGCGTCCATGCCAGCCATGATTCGCAACGGCGGCAAGATGTGGGGCGCTGATGGTCGTTTGAAGGATGTGAAGGCCGTGATGCCCGAAAGCACCTTTGCCCGCATTTACCAGGAGATGATCAACTTTTGCAAATGGAACGGCAACTTCGATCCAAAAACCATGGGCACCGTGCCCAATGTCGGTTTGATGGCGCAACAAGCCGAAGAATACGGCTCCCACGACAAAACCTTTGAGATTTCTGAAGATGGTGTGGCCAACATCACCGACTTGGCGACAGGCGAAGTGCTGTTGTCGCAAAACGTTGAAGAAGGCGATATTTTTCGCATGTGTCAGGCCAAAGATGCGGCCATCCGCGACTGGGTCAAGCTGGCCGTGACACGCGCCCGCAATTCCGGCATGCCTGCGGTGTTCTGGCTGGACCCGTATCGTCCCCATGAGAACGAACTGATCCATAAGGTCAAAACCTACCTGCTCGACCACGACACCAGTGGTCTGGACATTCAGATCATGTCGCAGGTGCGTGCCATTCGCTACACCATGGAGCGTGTGATCCGCGGCCTGGACACCATCTCGGTCACTGGCAACATCCTGCGTGACTACCTGACGGACTTGTTCCCCATCATGGAGCTCGGTACCAGCGCCAAGATGCTTTCCATCGTGCCTTTGATGGCCGGTGGTGGTATGTACGAAACCGGTGCAGGCGGCTCAGCTCCCAAGCACGTTCAGCAGTTGGTGGAAGAAAACCATCTGCGTTGGGATTCTTTGGGTGAATTCTTGGCCTTGGCCGTCAGTCTGGAAGATCTGGGTCTGAAAACCGGCAACGAAAGGGCCAAGATTCTGGCCAAAACGCTAGACGCCGCCACGGGCAAGCTGCTGGACAACAACAAGGGCCCATCGCCCAAGACCGGCCAGCTTGACAACCGGGGCAGCCAGTTCTACTTGTCGATGTACTGGGCTCAGGAATTGGCTGCACAAACGCAAGACACGGAACTGCAGGGGCGTTTTGCAGCGTTGGCCAAGGCACTGGCCGACAACGAGCAAAAGATCATTGACGAGTTCAAGGCGGTCCAAGGCAAGCCAGCTGACATTGGGGGCTACTTCCTGGCTGACAAGCAAAAAGTGACCGCGGTCATGCGCCCCAGCGCCACATTCAATGCAGTGCTGGCCGCCGCAGCTTCCTAAAACGCCTGTATTGCTTCGATTCCCCCGTCACCGTGTGTTCATCACGGTGTCGAGGGCGCCCCGATTGGCTTCCTGTTGGCGTGGGTCAGAAGGTGTCTTTGATCAATGACGCGGCGTTTTTCACCAGGCTGGGCCCCTGGTAAATCAGGCCCGTGTATATCTGCACCACATCAGCCCCAGCTCTGATTTTGCTCACCGCGTCTTCGGCACTCAGAATGCCCCCCGCGCCGATGATCGGAAAGTCTTTGCGCAAAGCGGCGCGCAGTTGCGTGACAACCTGGTTGCTCATCAGCAGCACGGGGGCGCCTGACAAGCCGCCAGCTTCATCAGCGTGGGTCATGCCTCGCACCGCATCACGGCTCAAGGTGGTGTTGGTGGCAATCACCCCCCAAGCGTTGTTCACCTGGCCTGTGTTGTCGGTGCCATAACGCAAAAGGGTCTGGGCGATCACGCTGATTTGATCGGCATCGAGATCGGGCGCGATTTTGAGAAAAATAGGAATGCGCTTGTTGTGCTGTTGCGCCAGCCTTTCACGCCGCTCAGAAATGGCACCCAGAAGGGCGTCCAGCGCATCGTCATTTTGCAGACTGCGCAGGTTTTTGGTGTTCGGACTGGAGATATTGACGGTGACGTAGTCGGCGTAGGGGTACACACCGTCCAGGCAGGTCAGGTAGTCGTCGGTGGCTCGCTCGATGGGCGTGGCGGCATTTTTGCCAATATTCAGCCCCAGCAGCATCGGTGCATGGTCTTCATCGCGTTCGGCTCGGCGCTGATACAAGCTGGATTGTTTGACGTTGGTGATGAATACCTCCAAGCCCTCGTTGTTGAACCCCAAGCGGTTGATCAAGGCCTTGGCCTGCGGAAGGCGAAACATGCGCGGCTTGGGGTTGCCGCTTTGTGCCAACGGGGTGACCGTGCCAACCTCCACAAAACCAAAGCCCATGGCACCCAGGCCATCGATGCAGCGCGCGTTCTTATCCAGCCCGGCAGCCAAACCCACCCGGTTCGGAAAAGTCAGCCCAGCCAGCTCCAGTGGGTCATCCACTCGGGCGCTGCCATAAGCCCATTGCAGCGCAGTGCCTTGGGTGCGTGCCAGCGAGCTGATCGTCAGCTCGTGAGCCACTTCGGGATCCATACCAAATAAAAAAGGTCGGGTAAGTGCGTAGGGGACAAGAGCCATTGGATAATTCCTCAGAGTAAACCGATCAACTTCTTGGATTTTCCCAGATGACACACCCTCAAACACCCCCAGCTGTCACTTTGTCGCAAGATGAACTCAAAACCCAGGTCGGCCATGCTGCCCTGCGCTATGTCATTGCGGGTGAGATTGTGGGAGTAGGCACCGGGTCCACGGTCAACAAGTTCATTGATGCATTGGCTGGCATCAAGGACCAGATCAAGGGTGCCGTGTCAAGCTCGGTGGCCAGTACGGAGCGACTTCAGGCGCTGGGTATTACGGTGTTTGACAGCAATGATGTTGCAGAACTGTCGGTTTATATCGACGGTGCGGATGAAATTGACCACCAGGGATATATGGTCAAAGGCGGTGGGGCAGCCTTGACCCGTGAAAAAATCGTGGCGGCTCAGTCCCGTCAATTTGTTTGTATTGCGGATGAATCCAAGCTGGTACAAACCCTGGGCAAGTATCCGCTGCCCGTTGAAGTGATCCCAATGGCGGTGCAGCGCATCAAGCGCCTGTTTGAAGCCATGGGTGCGCAAGCTAAGTTGCGACTCAAAGGGGATGCGCCCCTGATGACGGACAACGGGCAACACATTCTGGATGTCACGGGTCTGAACATCACTGACCCCTTGGCCTTTGAGACCCAGGTCAGCCAATGGCCAGGCGTGGTCACGGTGGGGGTTTTTGCCCATCAAAAAGCGCAGGTGTGCCTGCTGGGTACCGCCAGCGGCGTGAAGACGCTCACCTTTTAAAAGTCAACGAGTCCTGGCCCGGGGCGGGCTTACGGGGCCAGCCGGGCTAAAGCCAGTTACGCATGAAGGTGGCTTCGATGACGGCCTTGCAGGCATCGGCCTGCACCGCCATGCACACCTGTGTGTGAGGTATGTCTTCATGCCAGCCATACTGGGGGTAGCTCACCTCTTTGCGGCGCATCATGGTTTGGCCCTGGGCCAACCCATCCACAGCCACCCGCACCCGCCCGTTCTGCAGGGTAAAGAGTTCGGGGTTGGTCAACACCACAAACGCCAGAACATCGTGCCCGTAACAACCGTTGACCTGCCTCACTAAGCTGTCATGCTGGCCGTAAAACGCGCTGTAAAAACTGACGGCGTGGTGCAGCGTGTCAGTCGCCCGGTGGCAGTGATGCTCCGCGATGGCCTGGAATAGGGCCAGGGGCAAGATCACCTGGTGCGTCACGTCCAGCCCCACCATGGTCAGCGGCCAGCCTGCAGTAAAAACTGCGTCCGCGGCATGCGGGTCGTTCCAGATGTTGGCCTCGGCAACCGGCGACACATTACCTGACTCCAACACAGTGCCACCCATCAGAATGACTTCACGCACCATCGCGGGCAGCTCGGGGTCCATTCGCAGGGCGGTGGCCAGATTGCCGAGGGGCCCCACCGCCACCAGCGTGATCTCGCCGGGGCTCTGGCGCACCGTGTCGATGATGAATTGGGGCGACGAGCGTGGGTCGGGCGTGCCGCGGGTGATCACCCGTTGGGGCAAGTTGCCCAGACCATCGGCGCCATGAATGAAGTCGGGTGGGGGTACTGCCACCTTGACCAGGGGTTTGGACGCGCCGACAGTCACCGGGATCTCGCGTGAAGCCAGCGCGCAAAGGTACAGCGCATTAGACGCTGCCTGTTCCACCAACACGTTGCCAAAGGTGGTGGTGATGCCCACCACGTCAATGGCCGGATGCGCCAGCGCGTAGTACAGCGCCATAGCGTCGTCAACACCAGGGTCGGTGTCAAAAATAACTTTGCGGGCAGGGGTGCTTGTCATATTGGGCACAGGGTGTTGGTTCAGGCAAGGCCGCAATAAGCGCGTAGTGCGTGAATGGCGTCGGGGCTGGCTTCAGGTTGCTCGGCCAAAAAGGCCGTGACCTGGGTGGCCTCAGGAATGCTCGACTGCGCCCCGGCCAGGGTGCAGGCCAATGCGGCAGCGGCGCTGGCATGTCGCAGGGCCACAGTCATGTCCTGGCCCCGGCTGAGTGCCGCCGTCAGCGCGCCGCAAAAAGTGTCGCCCGCACCGGTGCTGTCCAGTGCCTCGACGGGGAACGTGGGCTGAACAAAAAAAGTGTTACCGAGTCGCGCCACACAGCCGCGGTGCCCCAGGGTCACTACGACGCAACCAACGGCTATTTGTGCCAGATTGACCGCCAGCAGACTCGACGGGTGCGGCAACAGCGCCGCGAGTTCGCCTTCGTTGACGATCAGGATATCTACTGCCGCCAGCAGGGCCTCTGGCAGGGGCTGCGCTGGCGCAGCGTTCAGCACCACGGTCACGCCGCGTGCCTTGGCCGCCAGCGCATACGCCGTGACGCTGGCCAGCGGGATTTCGAGCTGCATCAGCAAGTGGCTGAAACCAGTCAGGTCAGGCAGGTGCCGGTCTTGCAGGGTCAGGTTGGCACCGGGGGCCACCGTGATCGCATTGTCGGCATTGTCTGCTACACAAATAAAAGCACACCCCGTAGGCTGGTCATGGGTTAGAACCTTGTTGAGCCTTACGCCAGCCTGCGTCAAGGACGCCAGCAGGGGTTCGGCATAAGCATCTTGCCCAACGGCCAGCAGCATCTGGGTGGCAACGCCGCCCGCCTTGGCACACGCCACAGCCTGGTTGGCGCCCTTGCCACCAGGGTACATCTTGAAGTCCTGCCCCAATACGGTCTCGCCGGGGCCGGGAATGTGAGGCGCCCGAACGACAAAGTCCAGATTGGCAGAACCAGCAACCAAAATCATGCGTGTCATTCCAGGTCAGTTGAAGAGCTGCAATTATGTCGTGCAGGCCCAACGGCCCAGAATTCGTGGCATAGTCATTGTTGGCTCAACAGGAGTGCTTCTTTGTTGAGGATATTTACAAGCTTTGAAGGAAATATGTCATGACTGTAAAGACCGTTTTTCGCATCGGTGTTCTGGCCAGTGCTGCTTTGGCCAGCATGGCCTTATGGGCCGAACCTGCCGTGGTATTTGACATGGGTGGCAAGTTCGACAAGTCGTTCAACGAAGCGGCCTACAACGGCATGGAAAAGTGGAAGAAAGAGACCGGCAAGAATTACCTGGAGTTCGAGGTCACCAACGAATCCCAGCGCGAGCAGGCTCTGCGCCGCATGGCCGAAAAAGGCGCCAGCCCGATCATTGGCATCGGTTTTGGCCAGGCTTCCGCCATCGAAAAACTGGCCAAGGAGTTTCCCAAGCTGCAATTTGCCATCATCGATATGGTGGTGAGCCAACCCAATGTCGAGTCGGTTGTGTTCAAGGAGCAAGAGGGCAGCTTTTTAGTGGGCGCGATGGCGGCCATGGCCAGCAAAACCGGCAAAGTGGGCTTTGTGGGCGGAATGGACATTCCGCTGATTCGCAAGTTTCAGTGCGGCTACGAACAGGGCGCCAAGTTTGCCAACCCCAAGACGGAAGTGTTCTCCAACATGACCGGTACCACTGGCGCGGCCTGGAACGATCCGGCCCGCGGCGGCGAATTGGCCAAAGCGCAGTTTGCCAAGGGCGCCGATGTGGTGTTCGCAGCAGCGGGTGGCACCGGCATCGGGGTCTACCAGGCTGCCAAAGACAGCAAGAAGCTGGCGATTGGTGTCGACAGCAACCAGAACCACCTGCAGAGTGGCACCATGCTGACCTCCATGGTCAAGGGTGTGGATGTGGCGGTGTACAACACGGCCAAATC
>JAIFMR010000085.1 GCA_020048255.1 Rhodoferax sp.
CGGCTGACACCGCCGCCGCGCGGGTTGTTGGGCATCAAGACCACATAACGACCGGCCAGCGACACAAATGTGGTCAGCGCGGCGCCTTTGTTGCCGCGCTCTTCTTTTTCGACCTGAACCAGCAGTTCCTGGCCTTCCTTGATGGCGTCCTGAATGCGCGCCTGGCTGACCGAGACGCCCTGCTGAAAGTACTGCTTGGAGATTTCCTTGAACGGCAGAAAGCCGTGGCGCTCTTCACCGTAGTCGACAAAGCAGGCCTCCAGGGAGGGTTCAACGCGGGTCACGACCGCCTTGTAAATATTGCCCTTGCGTTGCTCGCAGCCTTCAATTTCGATTTCGTAGTCGAGCAGTTTTTGTCCGTCGACGACAGCCAGGCGGCGTTCTTCTGCCTGCGTCGCGTTAATCAGCATCCGTTTCATGGGTCACATTCCTTCAATTCAAATATCAACAAATCGGCTCATGACGAGCCATTGATACACAAACGGATGCTTTGAAATGAGGAGGAAACAGCCGGAGAACCCGGACTCAAACAATGAGTCTGGGTGTTGGCGCGTGGACGGGAGCGATCGGGTTTGGGGGAAGATTTGCTATTGAGTTAATAGCTGGCTGCGCCCGTTTGGCGGGCGCTGATGGCCGGTGCGCACTCACATACAACACGCGCGCGTGCTGCAGGCAAAAACACATCAGGGACATCAACACAAACATATCGCTTCATTCCATTCACAGTATGAAACTGTGAATTTGGGTATTCCGAATCAGGGTTTCAAGGCATCGTTTTAACCCTCTGTCCTGGCTGCCATCAATGACCGCGGGCCATTCATTTGCAGCCTGGATGTCAGGCGGTATCGACTTTTCTGGCTGGGCAGGTGGTGCGTGAACTAAACTTCACCGACATAACGAATTAACTTTCAGTTAAATCAACCACTTACAGCACATCTCCAGTGAAAGTCATTATAGGGGGCAAACCAGCTCCACCTGTTCCCCAAGTAAAAACCGTTTGCATTGACGAAGAGTCCAGTGGACAGCGTGTGGATAACTTTCTGATGCGGCACCTCAAAGGGGTGCCCAAAACCCATATCTACCGAATGATTCGCAGTGGTGAGGTCCGGGTGAACAAGGGGCGGGTCGGTGCCGACAGCCGTTTGCAGATCGGCGATTTGGTGCGGGTGCCGCCGGTACGCATCTCGGAGCGTGTGGCAGAAAAGGAGCAAGCCATGGCCAATGTTGTGGCCCGGGGCGCTCCTACGCGTGACTTTGATGTGCTGTTGGAAGATGACAGCTTGATCGCCATCAACAAACCCGCGGGCGTGGCTGTACATGGTGGCTCGGGGGTGAGTTTTGGGGTGATTGAGCAACTGCGCATGGCCCGCCCCACAGCCAAGTTTCTGGAGTTGGTGCACCGCCTCGACCGTGAAACCAGTGGCATTTTGTTGGTCGCCAAAAAGCGCAGTGCGCTCAAAAATCTGCAAGATCAGTTTCGCGAGCGCCAGACCGGCAAGACTTACCTGGCCATGGTGCGCGGTTGCTGGCCGGCCAAGCTCAAGGTGCTGGACAAGCCCTTGCACAAATATTTGCTCGATGGCCATGAACCTCAGGCGGGTGAGCGGCGCGTCAAGGTGGTGTCACGCGATGATCCGGACGGCATGCCGTCGGTGACCCTGGTCAAGGTACGGGCCGCATCAACCGCATACTCCTTGCTGGAAGTTACCATCAAAACCGGACGCACGCATCAGATCCGGGTGCACCTGGCCAGCGAGGGCTATCCCATTTTGGGTGATGACAAGTATGGCGACTTCGACCTCAACAAGGCGTTGGCCCGAGCCCAGGCGCAGCCAGGACTCAAGCGCATGTTTTTACACGCCTGGCGATTACAGTTGAACCATCCGGTCAGCGGTGATCGATTCGAACTGCTGGCGGACCTGCCTTCTGAACTAGCTCAATTTTTTCATGCGGCTTTGCCGCCTTCTTCTTTGCCTGCAAATTCATGACAAAACGTCGCTTCGACCTGATCGCCTTTGACTGGGATGGCACCCTGTTTGACTCGACCGCCATCATTGCCCGCTGCATCCAGGCTGCTGTGCGCGATGTGGGCGGCAAGGAGCCTACTTACGAGGCCGCTTCCTATGTGATCGGCATGGGGCTGATGCAGGCCTTGGCCCACGCTGCTCCGGATGTTCCTGCGGCGCTGTACCCGCAGTTGGGTGACCGCTACCGGCATCACTATTTCGCCATTCAGCATGAAATCAGTTTGTTTGACGGGGTTTTGCCGCTGCTGGCTGACCTCAAGGCGCGTGGCTATTTTTTGGCTGTTGCGACCGGTAAGAGCCGCCGGGGGCTGGATGAGGCGCTGAGCACAGTCGCTTTGGCGGGTGTGTTTGATGCTTCTCGGACTGCCGACCAAACCGCGGGCAAGCCTGACCCATTGATGTTGCATGAGTTGATGGCGCAATGGGCTGTGCCGCCAGAGCGCACCCTGATGATCGGCGACACCACGCATGACCTGCAAATGGCGCTCAATGCCGGTTGCCCCAGTGTGGGCGTCAGCTATGGGGCGCACGAGCCAGAAGTCTTCCACGCGTTGAAGCCGTTGTTTGTGGCGCACACCGTGGCCCAGCTGCATGAGTGGCTGCTGGAAAATGCATAACTAACGCAGAAATAAAGCATGACTGCGCATGACCCACACAAGTCAACGATTGAGGCAGACCCGCCCTTGGCCATGATGCTCCCGACGCCATCAGAACCCCAGCTTCTTTGCCCATCATCGAAATTGCTGGACGGTGGCAGCGCTGTACCCTTTCATGTGCGCTACTTCTCCCAAAGCTGCGCTGCTTTTGCGGTGCGTTATGGCGGGCAGGTTTATGCCTATCTGAACCGCTGTAGCCACGTGCCAATGGAGATGGATTACCAGCCCAACCAGTTTTTTGATTTAACAGGGCATTGGCTGATGTGTGCCACCCATGGTGCCATGTATGCGCCCCAAACCGGTCAATGCCGCATGGGCCCATGCCGTGGCGCGCTGATCAAGATCGAGGTGACCGAGACGCAGGGCGCTGTGCACTGGCATACTTCAGATAAATTTCAACCTGACACAGCTGCATATGACCGATCCCTTTGACGCAGGCCCTGACGGCCTGAAACCGCCCGAAGTTAACATGGCCAATCAGCCTCCAAGCCCCGTGGATAAAGCGCAGGCTGCTCTACAAAATGGAAGCAAGAGCGGTACAAATCAACCCGGTTGGGAACGTGAGACCCTGGAAAAGCTGGCCTTTTCTGCACTGCATGAGCAGCGATTGGCACGACGCTGGCGTACGTTTGTGCGTTTGGCTTGGCTTGGGTTCTTCATTGTGCTGGCTTGGGTGGGGCTTAATCAGGGAGCCGGCACGCAAGATGTGTCGGCCCCGCACACGGCCGTGGTTGAAATCAAGGGGGAAATTGCGTCCGGAGCGGAGGCCAGTTCTGAATTGATCGTGTCAGCGGTGCGTGCCGCATTTGAAGACGCTGGGGCGCAGGCGGTGGTGCTGTTGATCAATTCACCCGGTGGTAGCCCGGTGCAGGCAGGCATCATCAACGATGAAATCCTTCGTCTGAAGGCGCTGCACAAAAAGCCGGTTTACGCCGTGGTGGAAGAATCCTGTGCCTCTGCGGCGTATTACATTGCAGTCTCCGCCGACAAGATATTTGTCGACAAGGCCAGCATTGTGGGCAGCATCGGTGTCTTGATGGATGGTTTTGGATTTACCGGTCTGATGGATAAATTGGGCGTTGAGCGGCGGCTGATGACTGCTGGCGTGAACAAGGGCTTTCTGGATCCCTTTAGCCCCCAGACTGACAAGCAGCGCGAGTATGCACAGGCCATGTTGGATCAAATCCATCAGCAATTCATTGACGTGGTGAAAGCCGGACGCGGCGACCGCTTGAAGGAGACTCCCGAGACTTTCAGCGGCTTGTTCTGGAGTGGTCAACAAGCCATTGAATTGGGTTTGGCAGACCAATTGGGTAGCTTGGACTTCGTGGCACGAGAAGTGGTCAAGGCGGAGGAAATCATTGACTACACCCGCCGTGACAACGTGGCAGAGCGGCTGGTCAAGCGTTTTGGCGCAGCCCTGGGCTCAGGTGCGGTTCAGTCGCTCAAGTCTTCCGCATCATTGCGCTGAGCCGCCTTAACGGCCAATGGCAAACACGGTGGGTGTGGCATTGTCGAGCGGCGAGTCTTGACGTTTCCAGTTTTTGACACTGTCACTCATTTGGCGCGCCCGTGTCAGCGTCAGCCCGCTGCTCAGGGACAAACGGGTGTTGTGCTGCAAGGTTTGTAGCAGTGCCTGCAACATCGCTAAATTTCGGTATGGGGTTTCAATAAAGAGCTGGGTTTGGCCGGATTTCAGTGCGAGTGACTCCAGTTCACGGATACGCTGCACCCGCTCTCTCGCATCCTGTGGCAAGTAACCCACAAAGGCAAAGTTTTGCCCGTTGAGGCCACTGGCAGCCAATGCCAGCAACAGTGACACCGGTCCGACCAAGGGGACGACCCGGATGCCCAAATCATGCGCTGCGCGTACCACCGACGAGCCAGGATCCGCTACCGCCGGCATGCCGGCTTCGCTGATCAGTCCCTGGTGGTGCCCCTGCAGCGCGGGTTGCAACAGGTGTCGGGCGTCAAACTGGCCTGCGTGATCGCCTTTTTTGTGGACTTCACGCGGCAGTTCGACCAACTGCATCTCTTGGATGCTTTGACACAGTGGCACGATGGCGTCGATGCGTTTGAGGTAGGCGCGGGCTGATTTGGCGTTCTCGCAAACCCAATGGCTCAGGCTGGCGGCGATTTGAAGCGTGCCCAGCGGCAGGGTGGACTGGAGGTCGATGGTTTCATCGCAGCCAAAATCCAGCGGTGCAGGCACCAGATACAGCGTGCCTTTGGCTTGGGGTGGGGCAGCACTCGCGGTCATAAGATGCGGACTCCCGCAGCCTCTAAAAGACTGCAGGTGCGAATCAGCGGTAGACCCACCAGTGCCGTGGGATCGTCGTTGTCAATGTGTTCCAGCAGGGCAATGCCCAGTCCTTCGCTTTTGGCGCTGCCGGCGCAGTCGTAGGGTTGCTCCGCCAGCAGGTAGGTCTCGATCTGGGCGTCGCTCAATGGGCGAAATTTGACCTTGATTTGAGCCAACTCGGTCTGGGCAAAGCCGCTTTCAAGGCAAACCACCGCCACCGCAGTCTGAAACACCACAGTTTTGCCGCGCATGGTTTGCAGTTGTGTCACCGCGCGGGCGTGGGTGCCAGGCTTGCCCAAAGCTTGACCATTCAGGTCGGCCACCTGATCCGATCCAATGACCACCGCGCCCGGGTGAAGTCGGGCCACTGAATTGGCCTTGGCCAGAGCCAGTCTGCGGGCGAGGTGTTCTGGTGTTTCTCCGGGCTGGGGTGTTTCATCTACATCAGAGGCCATCACGGTGAAGGTGAGGTGCAAACGCGTCAGAAGTTGGCGGCGATAGACCGAGGTCGATGCCAGGATGAGCGGGCGAAGTGGCGTGTATGTCATACCGCGATTCTCTTACACTGCGCCTCATGATTGAAAACAAGCCCCCCCAGAAACTTGACGTCAAACACGCAGCCCAGTCCTCCTGGCGCGCCGAGGGGCATGATTTGCTCTCCCATTACGAGCGGCTGATGGCAGAGGTGCAAGGCTCGGAAGGTAATACCCCCTTGCACTGGACGGCGTTCACCGAGTTACGCACCAACCAGGCTGGCACCTTGAGCCCCTGGCTGCATTTGACCGTGGCAACAACCCTGTCGCAGACTTGCCAGCGCTGCCTGGGTCCGGTCGATGTGGCGGTGCAGATTGATCGGACGTTTCGTTTTGTGGAAAGCGAGGCGGTGGCTGAGCAAGAAGATGAAGAATCTGAAGAAGATGTGCTGGTGAGCAGTCGGGAATTTGACTTAGGCGCGCTGATTGAAGATGAGGTCTTGATGGACCTGCCCTTGGTGCCGCGCCACGCGCATTGCCCGGTGTCGGTCAAATTGGCCACGGCAGACCCCGACTTTGACGGCCCATCCGAAAAACCCAACCCATTTGCTGTGTTGGCGCAATTGAAAGGCAAGGATATTGGCTGATCTGCGAAGTCGATTCGCGATCAGTTATACTCTGCAGCTTTTGCGCACATCAGCTGTGTGCAGCTAAACCAACCCAATTTGCCGCAATCATGGCGGCTCACAGTCTTTAGGAGCGGAACATGGCCGTCCAGCAAAACAAAAAGTCACCTTCGAAGCGCGGTATGCACCGCTCACACAACGCCTTGGTTGTGCCCGGCATTGCCGTGGAGTCCACCACAGGCGAGACGCATTTGCGTCACCACATCAGCCCCACAGGTTTTTACCGTGGTCGCAAAGTGCTCAAGACCAAGTCCGAAGCCTAAACCAGTTTAAGCATTCAGGCCCGAGGCTACCCTTTGTGTAGCCTCGGGCCTTTGCTTTTTCAGGGTCCGGTTTGTCGATTTGATGAGAAGTATGTTGGTTTGTAGTTATTCATGATCACTATTGCTGTTGACTGCATGGGGGGCGACCACGGCCCGCGCGTGACTCTGCCTGCCTGTACCCGTTTTTTGGATGGTCATCCCGATGTTCACCTCATTGTGGTGGGTTTGCCTGAGAGCTTGAAGGACTACGTGCACACACGTGCTACGGTCGTGCTGGCCAGTGAGGTGGTCACCATGGACGACCCGCTGGAAGTGGCTTTGCGGCGCAAAAAAGACTCCTCCATGCG
>JAIFMR010000193.1 GCA_020048255.1 Rhodoferax sp.
GTTGATCCCAGGCCAACGCCGGCTTGAACAGGCGCAACGCGCTCTTGAAGCGTCTCCAGCCGACGCGCGCTTGATGGACCACCTCCGGGTTGTCGGTCAACATCGCCATTTCCAGATTTTTTGTGAACTGGGAAAAAGACTCCCGAAGAATCTGCTGTGCTGCTTCAACCAGGCTTTGCTTGGTCGACAGCTGCGGTGGGGCCGAGCGCACCGGCATGTCTAAGGTCCCTGCTGCCAGCATGTAACCACGCTCCGCCTTGCTCAGGCTGGCGGGCAGGACGGCCACACGGGTGGCGATGTTGAGACCCAAATCGAACAGTGACATCCCGTTACCCGCTTTGAGTTCGAGCTCGAGTTCGCAAATCGGGGCGACCTGCTGATCCGATTCAATCTGACCGATATCGAGCGCCACCTCGACGAGGCTGTGATCCTTGGTTCTGATGAGCCAGCTGGTCCGGTCAAATCGGGTGCTGAAACAAGGCACCAGAGCCTGAAAAATGGTTCCATCGGGGTCGATCTCGCGCCACGGGGTTGCCTCCAGCGCGGCGCTGCTCACATCGCTGTTTTGAACCGGCGTTTCCCACTCCCCACGCAGGCTCAACGCGGATCCACTGGCCCCGCCTGTTTTGAGTGTCTGTATCCAAACCGGACCCGAACTGGAATCGACCTGGCGCACACGCAAGGCCATACGCTTTTTGCGCAGGTGCTGTTCTGGTGTGTCGTAGTAGACGCTCAACAGGCGTTGGGTCGTCGACTTGCGCCGGGTCAACGGCGCGGACTTGCTGATCAGTCTGGCCAACTCATCCTGGTTGGCATACGGCAGGGTCAGTTTGAGTTCAAGTTCTTGCGACTTCTGCGGTGGAGCTGCTGAATGCATCGGCCTGATCCTCACAATATGACCGGGAAATAGGCGGGTCAGGAGGTCTCGCGAGCCGCCACAAACCGTACAAACTCGTCAGCAGGCAGCGCAGGCGCCCAGTGATAACCCTGGCCAAAGTCCAGGCAGTGCGCCATTTCAATGATGGCGCGCACGATCCCCTCGTCGTGGCTGTGCTGGGTGAGGTGGCGCACAAAGGACTGGTCAATTTTGAGCCGGTCCACGGCAAACCGCTTGAGATAACCCAGATTGGAGTAACCCGTGCCAAAGTCATCAATAGAAAACTGCACGCCGATTTTTCCGAGTCGCTCCATGACACCGCTGACATGGCCGGCATTGGCGATCAACAAGGACTCCGTCAGTTCGAGTTCGATCGCTGCAGGGCTCACATTCCATTGGGTGAGTGCGCTGTACACCTCGTGTTCGAAGTCGTCACGACGAAACTGCACCGGCGACACGTTGACCGCCATCACCAGGTGGGGCATGCCTGCATCCTGCCATTGGCGGCACTGGTGGCAGGCTTCGCTGAGAACCCAATTACCCAAGGTGTTGATCAGCCCAGCACGCTCTGCAATCGGAATGAAGCGTGCCGGCGACACAAAGCCCAGGGTGGCATGCGGCCAGCGCAGCAGCGCTTCAGCGCCCACAATGCGACCGGTCTTCAAGTCAAACTGGGGTTGGTAATACAGCCTGAAGTCGCCTTGATCCAGCGCTGTGCGGATGCCGGTGGCCAGGTGCAGGTGCTCCAGCACGCTGCTGTTCATGTCGGCATTAAAAAACTGAAAGGTGTTGCGACCTGACTCTTTGGCCCGGTACATCGCCAAATCAGCGTTTTTGAGCAGGGTGTCGACATCTTCACCGTCTTTGGGAAACATGGCGATGCCAATGGAGCCGGAAGTAGAAAAGTCATGTCCTGTGACTTGTATCGGCTGATTGATCTGGGTGAGTAGCTTGGCTGAAGCGGCCGAGGCTGCCTCCTCGCTGGAGATTTGGCTCAAGATGACCAAGAATTCATCTCCGCCCTGACGGCTGATGGTGTCGCTGTCGCGCACGCTGGCTTGCAGTCGTGCGGCCATATCACACAGCAGTGCGTCGCCAGCGCTGTGGCCGAGCGAGTCGTTCACTGTCTTGAAATTGTCCAGGTCGAGGAACAGCACTGCGACCAATGTGCCATTGCGCCGCGCCGCCGCAAGGGCCTGCTCCAAGCGGTCACGCGCCAGCGCTCGGTTGGGCAGGTTGGTGAGTGAGTCATGGTGAGCCAGCACCTCAATGCGGGTATTGACATCTTGCAGCCGTTGGTTGTCGACTTTCAGACGCTGCAGGGCATGCTTCAGATCGCTGGAAAGCAGCCAGACAAAAAAGGCCGTTCCCAACAGAATGGCCAGCACGTTGATGAGCGTGCCCCATTGGAGCGGCGCAACCGCGTTGACATGCCAGCCAGTCAAATTCAGGGCGACGATGCCCACCAAAGCTAGACAAATAACAGACAGCAGCGTCAAAAACAGACGACGGGTGCCGAACATGCTGGTAAATATCAAAATAGCCGGGAAAGCGCTGACAGCTTCGTCACGTATGCCATCTGACAAAAACATAAATACACACACCGTCAATGTCAGCGTGCTCAACATCAAGCTGGCCGCGCGACTGACCCGGTCAGTTTTGGCGTACCACAAACCCAGGGAAAGCACGCCCAGCACCACCAGCAATATCAAGGCGTTAATGCTGCCACCATGACTTAGGGAGACGCTCAATGCAAGAGTCACCACAATGATGCTGGCAATCAACACCTGGGTCAGGCGCCTTGAATCCAGGACCAGGCCAGATTCGGTGGTACCCGCAGTAGACGGGTTTAGCGAGCGCATCCAGCTTTCGTCTCAGGCAAACTCACCGCGCACAGCAAGAGGCTGTGGGTGGTTTCAAGATCATTGCGAACCATTTTTGCCATGGTGAAACCATTGATGATGAACGAATGGACATCATAGACGATGCGTTTGACACCTGGATCGGGCCCGTATTTCCGGCATTCTGTTCTTGCTGTCGGCGGGTTGACACATCAGTTCCGGCTGATGCTATATTCGCGCCAGTTGGTAAATCAAGCTGCACGTTGGAGAAATACCAAGCATCTGCAAGCTGATATGCGATTACAAAAATATGGACAAACTGATGCGACGCAATGAGCCGGTGACACAGCACGAAGCCGCATTTCCGGTGGGTCTAACACTGGTTTCTATCACCGACCCCCAGGGCCGTATCCTTGATTGCAATGCGCCTTTTATCGCGATCAGCGGCTTTGATCAACGTGAGTTGTTAGGCCAGCCCCACAATGTGATTCGTCACCCCGATATGCCCGAAGAGGCATTACGTGACTTGTGGCAAACCGTGCAATCTGGTTTGCCCTGGACTGGCTTGGTCAAGAACCGGTGCAAAAATGGCGACCACTATTGGGTTCGTGCCAACGTGACGCCGATGCGCGAGGGCGACGCAGTGACTGGTTACCTGTCGGTTCGCACCGAACCCGCCCAGGAAGAGATCGACGCAGCTGCCCGCTGTTACGCTCAAATGCAGCAACAAGCTCGCTCAGGCAAGTCCAGTTGGGGCTTGCGACACGGTCAGGTGGTGCGTGTTGATGCGCTGGGGCGATCACACCAAGCCCTGCGTGCCAGCCTGTCCGTGATGGGAGGTGTGCCGGCATTGACGGTGTGGGTCGCGGTTATTTGTTTGGCAAGTGTTTCGCCAATGATGGTGCCTTGGAGTGCGACGCTTCCACTCAATCTTGTCATGGCGGGTCTGGCTGCCTGGTTTTGTCGAAATTGGGTACGGCAAGGCTTAGGCGAAGCCACGCAGCATGCCATTCGGCTTGCAGCAAGTGAACCATCGTGGAAGGCAATCCGCAAGCCGGGTTGAGCATGATGGAAGCGAACACGCTGTTTGCACGGGCCACTCAGGCGGTCGTGATGGCACTCAAAAAATGGAGTTCGACGAGCACTGTCAATTCATAGTCCAAAGACGCTAACTAATTATGGAATCTTCATTACCAACAGCTAGCTACCAGTTGATCTTCAACACCACCACGGTGCTGATGACTTTCGACGATGAGCAGGGTGTTCTGCTCGATGTCAACGCCGCCTGGCTGAACGCCACCGGCCTGACGCGCGAGGCTGTACTCGGCAAAACCGGCAGCCAACTCGGGTTATGGGCTGACCCGGCGCAGCGTGATGTCTGCCTCGGTCGAATGCTCACGCAAGGGCAGGTGCTGGACTTTGAGGCCATACTGATGATGAAAGGGCAGCGCCGTCCGTACCTGCTGACTGGCCACAGACTGGACATCCAGGGTCAGCGCAGGGTGTTGTGGGAGCTTCAAGACATCACTGAGCGCCAGCGTGCTGCCGCACAAATTACCAAGTTGTCACTAGCGATCGAACAAAGCCCCGTCAGCGTGGTGATCACAGACCTCAGTGGCAGCATCGAATTCGTCAACACGTCTTTCCTTAAGGTCACGGGCTACACGCTTGAAGAAGTATTGGGTCAAAACCCGCGTATGCTCAAGTCGGGTCTGACCCCCGACACCACTTATGTGCAGCTTTGGGACGCCCTTGTGCAGGGTAAGGTGTGGGAAGGCAGTTTTATCAATCGCCGTAAGGACGGTTCGGTGTACTTTGAGCAAGCCAGCGTCAGTCCGATTCGGCAGGCTGACGGGCAAGTCACGCACTACCTGGCCGTCAAGCTCGATGTCTCGGAGCAACTTCAGAACGCCCAGCGCTTGTCTTACAGCGAAAACCTGTTTTACGGTTTGTTTGACAACATGAGCAGCGGCGTGGCCATTTACCAGGCGGTCGATGAGGGCGCTGATTTTGTCATCAAGGACTTCAACCGTGCCGCGCAGACCATGGAGCAAGTTCAGCGCGAGGCTTTGGTGGGCCAGCGCCTGACCAAAGTGTTCCCTGGCGTGAAAGAGATGGGACTGCTTGATGTGTTGAATCGGGTGCTGCGCACCGGCGAGCCCGAGCACTTTCCAATCACAGCCTATCAGGATGATCGCATCCAGGGCTGGCGCGAAAACCGGGTGTACAGGCTGCCCACTGGTGAGGTGGTGGCGGTGTATGACGACGTGACGGCTCGCAAACAGGCTGAACAGGCTTTTCAGGAATCACATCAAAGGCTGCTGTCCCTGTTGAATTCCATGGCCGAAGGGGCTTATGGGGTGGATATTGCAGGCCACTGCAGCTTTGTCAACCAGTCGTTCTTGCGCATCCTGGGCTACGACAGCCCGAATGAGCTGGTGGGCCGTCCGATTCACCAAATCATCCACCACAGCCACGCGGATGGTCGCCCCTATCCAGCGGAAGAAAGCGCCATGCGCCTGGCCTATTTGCAGGGCCATGCAGTACACAATGCGCGCGATACCTTCTGGCGCAGCAATGGTGTGGCCGTGCCGGTGGAGACCTGGTCACAGCCGATCTTGGTCAACGGCGTTGTTACCGGGGCCATCGCCACCTTTGTCGACGTCACTGAACAGCTACATGCCGAGCGCCTAGCGCAACAGTACACACTGCAACTGCACCACGATGAAGAACGGGCGCGCGACTTCTCCAAAAGCGCATCTGACTGGTTTTGGGAGACCGATGCCGAGCACCGATTCTGTTATTTCTCTGACAATTTTGAAGCGGTCTATCGACTCAAACCTGAGCAACTTCTGGGCAAGAGTCGCATGCGGGTGCTGGAGGTGGATTCACTCAATCCGCCTGAACACATGACCACGCACGTGGCGCAATTGCAGGCCCACGAACCCTTCAAGCACTTCGAATATCAAATTCGTGTGGGTGATGGCGGTGTGCAGTGGATTTCGGTGTCGGGCATCCCGCACGTTGACGAACAAGGCCAATTTGCTGGCTACCGGGGCACCGGCAGCATCGTCACTGAGCGCAAGCTGGCCGAGCAACGACTGAGACAAGCCACACAGACGGCCGAGGCCGCCAACCTGTCCAAGAGTCGCTTTCTGGCGACCATGAGTCATGAAATCCGCACGCCAATGAATGGCATTTTGGGCATGGCGCAAATGCTGCTGACGCCCAACGTCAGCGCCAGTGATCAAAAAGATTACGCGCGCACCATTTTGTCTAGCGGCCAACTGCTGTTGACACTGCTCAATGACATCCTGGACCTGTCAAAAATCGAGGCTGGCAAGATTCAGATCGAGGCTGCCGCTTTTGAACCTGCGGTGCTGTTGCACGAAACGCGGCTGCTGTTTGAAGGCGCAGCCCGCGCCAAGGGTCTGGCCATCACGGACAACTGCAAGTCACCCAGTGGCAAACGCTACCTGGCTGATGCGCACCGCCTACGTCAGATGTTGGCGAATTTGGCAGGCAATGCGGTCAAGTTCACCGCCCAGGGCTGCGTCACGCTGGAGGGACGCGAGCTTGAATGCCAGGGAGACCACGCCGTACTGGAGTTCTCGGTGCAGGACACCGGACGCGGCATTGCAGCTGACAAAATTCACTTGTTGTTTAAGCCGTTTTCGCAGACAGATAACTCCATCACGCGTGAGTTTGGTGGATCCGGGCTGGGCCTGTCGATTGTGCGCAACTTGGCGCGCGCCATGGGCGGCGACGTCGGTGTCGACAGTGTGGTTGGGCAAGGATCACGGTTCTGGTTTCGATTGCCTGTGCCCTGTGTTGCCGCAGGTGTAGAGGTGCGCCGGGCCGAGCGGCCCCAGCCGTCTAACGCGGCTTCATTAGCCAATCAACGCAGTTACGTCGGTCGCCATGTGTTGGTGGTGGAGGACAACCCGGTGAACTGTATGGTCATCGAGGCCATGCTGGCACAACTGCAGGTGCGCGTGACCATGATGCCTGACGGCTTGCGGGCGCTGCAGTTCGTCAATCAAGGCAGCGATGCACCCGAATTGATCCTGATGGATTTACAGATGCCGGTGATGGATGGTTACCAAGCCACCGAACTGATTCGCGCGTGGGAACTGAACCACCAAAAACCCGCCGTCCCGATCATTGCACTGACTGCTGACGCTTTTGAAGAGGACCGACAACGCTGCTTGGCAGTAGGCATGAACGACTTTTTGACCAAGCCCATCGCACTGCCCACCCTGACGGCCACGTTGGCCCACTGGCTGGCCGATTTGCCAACGGCAGCGTAGCAGGCTGGCGCCTAGCCGTTCTTGAGCGCTCGGGTTGATTCGCGGTTGTCATGTCAGAAATGCGCCGTCATTGCAGCCGGATGGCCATGTCGAAGTGCCAGGTTCGACGGATTTCGATCACGTCATATTCACGGGCCAGAGCGGGTGGGAACGCCGGGTAGTTCGCCTGACTTTGCACCACGCGTCGCACCGCTTCGTCCAGGGCTGTCACGCCACTGGATCGGACGAAGGTGATCGACTCCACCGACCCATCGTTTCGAATGGCCACCGTCACCATGGGGTCAGTGTGCGGCTGCTTGGCGGCCTCGCGGACCAGGTCGAATGTCAGGTTCAGTTGAATCTTGCGGCTCCAGGCTTGCGCGTAAGCGATGAGCTCGGCACTGGCGTCAGTGTGTCCAAAAAGCCTGCCGCGGCGTGCGCTGCTCCAAGCGGGCTGCAAACGCTGTGCAGCCAATGCCGCGTCACGTCGGTCGGCTTCCTCGTTCAACTGTCGACCGATCGCCCGAAGTCTTTCTTCCCGCTTGTCTGCCTCTGCTTTTTGAGCTGCCAG
>JAIFMR010000080.1 GCA_020048255.1 Rhodoferax sp.
GCTTATGGTTTTGGTCTTAAGTTTCAATGTAATACCACAAGTGTTTACAAAGAAGCACCCAAGGTTTTTCGTCAGAGAAATTCACAAAGGTTCATCATGGAAATATCAAAAGCCGAAACCAGTTCGGTGTCTCATTCTTCTTCATCGGCCAATCAATCAGCCACCACCTCAAGGTCTGCTGCATCCAAACACGATCCGGAACTCAGGGGCGCAGAGATTTTGATCAAAGCGCTCCAGGCGGAAAACGTCAAGTTCGTCTGGGGTTATCCCGGCGGCGCAGTGCTGCACATTTACGACGCATTTTTCAAACAAGACACAATTCAACATGTGTTGGTGCGCCACGAGCAAGCGGCCGTGCACGCGGCTGACGGCTACGCGCGTGCCACGGGTGACGTAGGGGTTGCGTTGGTCACTTCAGGTCCCGGTGTGACGAACGCCGTGACGGGTATTGCAACCGCTTATATGGACAGTATCCCCATGGTCATCGTCTGTGGGCAGGTGCCCACGCATGCAATTGGCATGGATGCTTTTCAGGAATGCGATGCAGTGGGTATCACGCGGCCCATCGTCAAGCACAACTTCTTGGTCAAGGACGCCCGAGATTTGGCGGAAACCCTGAAAAAAGCGTTTCACATTGCGCGTAGTGGTCGTCCCGGTCCTGTGGTGGTTGATATCCCCAAGGATGTGTCGTTCAAAAAAGTACCCTACCACGGCTACCCTGAGACCGTTGAAATGCGGTCATACAACCCGGTGCGTAAAGGCCATGGCGGACAAATTCGCAAGGCCTTGCAACTGTTGTTGGCCGCCAAGCGGCCCTACATTTACACCGGTGGTGGCGTGCTGCTGAGCAATGCGTCCAACGAATTGCGCCAGTTGGTGGACATGTTGGGTTACCCCTGCACCAACACCCTGATGGGTTTGGGTGCGTACCCGGCTAGCGATCGCAAGTTTTTGGGCATGCTGGGGATGCACGGTACGGTCGAAGCCAACAACGCCATGCAGCATTGTGATGTGCTGTTGGCTGTGGGTGCGCGTTTTGATGACCGGGTGATTGGTAACCCCAAGCACTTTGCGCAGAACGAACGCAAGATCATTCACGTTGATATTGACCCATCGAGCATTTCCAAGCGGGTCAGGGTGGATGTCCCCATCGTAGGCGATGTGAAAGAAGTTCTGGTCGAACTGATCGCCATGATCAAAGAAAGTGCCGTCAAGCCTGACAGCCATGCGCTGGGCGCCTGGTGGGACACGATCGAGGGCTGGCGCAAGCGTGATTGCCTGAAGTATGACCATGGTACCAACGATGTGATCAAACCCCAATATGTGGTGGAAACGTTGTGGAACATGACCAAAGACGTCGACACCTACATCACCTCGGATGTGGGCCAGCACCAGATGTGGGCCGCACAATACTACCGCTTTGATGAACCCCGGCGCTGGATCAATTCGGGCGGTTTGGGCACCATGGGGGTGGGAATTCCGTACGCCATGGGCATCAAGCTGGCCAAGCCTGACAGCGAGGTGTTTTGCATCACGGGCGAAGGCTCGGTACAAATGTGCATCCAGGAGTTGTCAACCTGCCTGCAGTACAACACCCCCATCAAGATCGTGTCTCTGAACAATCGTTACCTGGGCATGGTGCGTCAGTGGCAAGAGGTGGAATACGAAGGTCGCTACAGCAGCAGTTACATGGATGCCTTGCCCAACTTCGTCAAGCTGGCTGAGGCCTATGGCCATGTGGGCATGCTCATCGAACGTGCTCAAGATGTCGAACCCGCATTACGGGAAGCGCGCAAGCTCAAAGATCGCACGGTGTTCATGGATTTCCGCACGGATCCCACTGAAAACGTGTTCCCGATGGTGCAGGCCGGCAAGGGCATTACCGAAATGCTTTTGAGCTCTGAGGATCTTTAACCCCTAACTGGATCAATCTATTGTTTGCCAAGCCTGGGGGTTACCGCCCACAGGGGAGGGCAGCGAAAAGAGGAGTCTCTACACATGAAACATATCATTGCAGTTTTGCTCGAAAACGAAGCGGGCGCCCTGTCCCGGGTGGTCGGCCTGTTTTCCGCCCGTGGCTACAACATCGAGTCTTTAACCGTGGCCCCTACAGAAGACCCGAGCCTGTCACGCATGACCATTCAGACCGCCGGGTCGGACGAGGTGATTGAACAAATCACCAAACACCTCAACCGTTTGATTGAGGTCGTCAAGGTTGTCGATTTGACGGAAGGTGCTTACACCGAGCGTGAGTTGATGATGGTGAAAGTTCGCGCGGTGGGTAAAGAGCGCGAGGAAATGAAGCGCATGGCGGACATTTTCAGGGGCCGCATCATCGATGTGACTGAAAAGAGTTACACCATTGAGTTGACCGGTGACCAGTCCAAGAACGATGCGTTTTTGAGCGCCATCGAAACGGGTGCGATTTTGGAAACAGTGCGCACCGGTGCCAGCGGCATTGGTCGCGGTGAACGGATTTTGCGCGTCTAGTCAGTTGGGGACAGATCCCAAGGTCTGTCCCAGAAGTTAATTTAACTATTTTTTAAAACGGAGAGATAGATGAAAGTTTTTTACGATAAAGATTGTGATTTGAGCCTGATCAAGGGCAAAACCGTTGCCATCATTGGTTACGGCAGCCAAGGCCATGCACACGCTCAAAACCTGAACGACAGCGGCGTTAAAGTGGTGGTCGGCCTGCGTAAAGGGGGTGCCTCGTGGGATAAGGTTGGCAAAGCCGGCTTGAACGTGATGGAAGTCAACGACGCTGTCAAAATTGCTGACGTGGTCATGATCTTGCTGCCAGACGAGCAAATCGCCGAGGTGTATTCCAACAACGTGGCTCCCAACATGAAGCAGGGCGCCTCCCTGGTGTTTGCGCACGGCTTCAACGTGCATTACAACCAGGTGGTGCCACGCGCTGATTTGGATGTGTGGATGGTGGCCCCCAAGGCTCCGGGTCACACCGTGCGCAACACCTACACCCAAGGTGGCGGCGTGCCGCACCTGATCGCCGTGCACCAGGACAAGAGCGGCCGGGCGCGTGAATTGGCCCTGTCGTATGCCATGGCCAACGGCGGTGGCAAGGCTGGCATCATTGAAACCAACTTCAAGGAAGAAACCGAGACGGACCTGTTTGGTGAGCAGGCGGTGCTATGCGGCGGTGCAGTTGAACTGATCAAGATGGGTTATGAAACCCTGGTGGAGGCTGGCTACGCACCTGAAATGGCCTACTTTGAATGCCTGCACGAACTCAAGTTGATCGTGGATCTGATTTATGAAGGCGGCATTGCCAACATGAATTACTCCATCTCGAACAACGCCGAGTACGGCGAGTATGTGACCGGACCAGAAGTCATCAATGCCCAAAGCCGCGAAGCCATGCGCAACGCACTCAAGCGCATTCAAAATGGTGACTACGCCAAGATGTTCATTCTGGAAGGCCGTACCAACTACCCCAGCATGACCGCTCGTCGCCGCAACACGGCTGACCACAGCATTGAGGTGGTGGGTGCGCAACTGCGGGCCATGATGCCGTGGATTGCCAAAAACAAGTTGGTGGATCAAACCCGTAATTGAGTTTGCCAAACGCAAAGACAAAAGGCCACTTCGGTGGCCTTTTGTTATTATGGAACGACTCAAAAGGCTGCTTGAATGGATGATGTCAAAACCCCTGAATTTGCTGATGGCGATGTGCCTCTTAAAAAGCGCCGCAAAGGCATCTACGTACTGCCCAATCTCTTTACCTTGGCGGCATTGTTTGGCGGTTTCTACGCTGTTGTCATGGCCATTGATGGGCGTTTTGATCTGGCGGCTGTGGGTGTGGCATGTGCCATGATTCTCGATAGCCTCGACGGACGGGTGGCGCGCATGACCAACACCCAGAGCGCCTTTGGCGAGCAAATGGACTCGTTGTCAGACATGGTGTCTTTTGGCGCAGCCCCTGCGTTGATCGCCTATGTCTGGGCGCTGAAAGGTTTAGGCCGTTGGGGATGGATTGCTGCGTTTGTTTATTGCGCTTGCGCTGCGCTGCGTTTGGCCCGTTTCAATGTGAACACGGGTGTAGTTGACAAGCGGTATTTTCAGGGCTTGCCTTCGCCGGCCGCGGCGGCGCTGGTCGCCGGCTTCATCTGGGTGGCCACTGATCTGGGTATTTCAGGAGCGAGTTTGGCCTGGCCCATGTTTGCCGTGTCGCTTTACTCCGGTTTAACCATGGTCACGAATGTCCCGTTTTACAGCTTCAAAGACATTCAAATGCGTCGCAGTGTGCCATTTGTGGTGATTGTATTGATTGCGATAGGTATTGCGGTCATCAACATTCACCCACCGATCGTGCTGTTTGGAATTTTCATTATTTATGGTCTGAGTGGGTATGTGGTGTATTTTTGGCGCAAGGCCAAGGGCATTCCGACCAGCGTCATCAGCACCTCGACCGACGAACCGGAGGAGCGTGGACTGCACAAGTAGCCAGGTTTCAGGGCATTTCATAACGAGTTGCCCTCTGCACGGGTGCAAGTCACTGCTCACAAAAACCTGTGGTACATTGGCGGCATGCAAAACATGAATCTAGTGCTAGGACTATCACCCGACGGGTGGAGTTGTTAGCGCTTGATTGCACCAACCCCAAAAAGCCCGTATGCCATTCGCAACGGGCTTTTTTGTTGGCATGTACAAATGACGGTTGCGAATTCATTGATAACTCAGGAGTTAAAGCATGACAGACAAATTAGTGATTTTTGATACCACCTTGCGTGACGGTGAGCAATCTCCGGGCGCATCCATGACGCGCGATGAAAAGCTCCGTATTGCTCGTCAACTTGAACGCTTGAAAGTGGATGTGATTGAGGCTGGGTTTGCCGCCAGTTCCAATGGCGACTTTGAGTGCATCAAAGCCATTGCAGAGGTTATCAAGGACTCCACCGTGTGTTCTTTGGCCCGTGCCAGCGATCGGGATATTGCACGCGCAGCCGAGGCCCTCAAACCTGCCAATTCCGGTCGATTGCACCTGTTTTTGGCAACCAGCCCGCTGCACATGGAAAAGAAATTGCGCATGACACCCGATCAGGTGTTTGAGCAGTCCAAGCTGGCGGTCCGGTTCGCGCGCAATTTGATGTCTGACATTGAGTTCAGCGCCGAGGATGCGTACCGCTCTGATCCTGACTTTTTGTGCCGTGTCATCGAGGCGGTGATTCAGGAGGGCGCGACCACCATCAATGTGCCTGACACCGTGGGCTACGCGATTCCCGAGCTGTATGGCAATTTCATCAAGGATTTGCGCGAACGCGTCCCCAACAGTGACAAGGCGGTCTGGTCGGTTCATTGCCACAACGACCTGGGTATGGCGGTCGCTAATTCTCTGGCGGGCGTCAAGATCGGTGGAGCTCGGCAGGTGGAGTGCACGATCAATGGCCTGGGTGAGCGTGCAGGCAATTGTTCCCTGGAAGAAATTGTCATGGCCGTCAAAACGCGGCGAGACTATTTTGATCTGGAGATGCGCATTGATACCAAACACATCGTGGCGGCCAGCCGCCTGGTGAGCCAAACCACTGGTTTTGTGGTGCAGCCCAACAAGGCGGTCGTGGGTGCCAACGCTTTTGCGCATGCCTCAGGTATTCATCAGGATGGCGTATTGAAGGCGCGCGACACCTATGAAATCATGCGTGCTGAAGACGTGGGATGGAGCGCCAACAAGATCGTCATGGGTAAGCTCAGTGGTCGAACCGCGTTCAAACTGCGTTTGCAGGAACTGGGTGTCACGATGGGTAGCGAGGCTGAGATTAACAATGCGTTCATCAAATTCAAGGATTTGGCCGACCGCAAGAGTGAGATTTTTGACGAAGACATTCTGGCTTTGGTCAGTGAGGAAAATGTCGCCCAGACACACGACCGCTACGGTTTTGTCTCGCTGTCGCAGCACAGTGAGACCGGTGAAATGCCGCATGCCACCGTGGTCATTTCTGTCGATGGCAAAGAGGTGACCGGTTACGCCACAGGCAACGGCCCGGTCGATGCGTCGCTGAAAGCGATTGAATCTCATGTCAAAAGCGGTGCCGAGATGGTGCTCTATTCGGTCAACGCGATCAGCGGATCCACAGAGAGCCAGGGTGAAGTCACCGTGCGACTGCAAAACAGTGGCCGTGTGGTGAATGGCGTGGGTGCGGACCCCGATATTGTTGTGGCATCTGCCAAAGCCTACATCAGCGCCTTGAACAAATTGAGCAGCCAGGCGGATCGAGTCGCGGCACAGGGCTAATTCAGCGTGCTTGTTTAAGAAAGTCTCGCAAGTACTTGTTACTGCGAGACTTTTTGCGTTTAAACTCGGCACCTTGCCAACGCTTTGACAGGAACAGAGATCATGACAAATCGCCTACAGGGTTCTTTTGCTAAAAAGTCCCGCAGTTTGATCTGCTTGCTGAGTCTGATGAGTTGGCTGGCTTTTGTTCCTTTGTCGGTGGCGCAAGCTGCGACGGCCAAGGCTCGGGTGCAAAAAACATCACTCAACAAGGTGAAAAAAGTTGAGGCGCGTAAGCGGTCTACGGCGGTATTGGTCACCAAAAAGAGAAGAATCGTTAAAGAGCACGTGACGGCAAGTAAGCCCTCGTTTGGTCAAATTGCGGGCCTTCACTTGACACAAGACACGCTCAATTTGAAGTCCAGTGTGGCTTATGTGGTGGATCAGCAGACCAACGAAGTGCTGTACAGCAAAAACGACAAAGCTGTATTGCCAAT
>JAIFMR010000067.1 GCA_020048255.1 Rhodoferax sp.
CAGCGCCGCCGGTGGCGCAGCCACCCAACATCAGCGCGGAGGCAACCGCCACAGCGCTCAAGGCAAAAATCGCTTGACGAGAGAAAGACATTGAAGCTCCTGAGAATTGGACACGCTGATTGTTGGACCCGAATGTGTCAATTTTTTGACAGTGGCGCGCTGACAAGATGACAGCGATTTGTCATAACGCATCACAAAAGCACGACAGACCGGACGCTTTTTTTTCACGGACGCCAGCCGCATGCCCAACCCACTGATCACCACCTGGCGCCTGACCCGCTTGGGCACCCACCTGTACCTTGGGCGGTTCAATGCGCATGCGCCCCATGATGCGCGTCGTGGTCGCAGTCATGCAGGGGATCGGTGCAGAGTGCAAGTTCGCCCTTCAGCCAGTCGGCCACCGCCTGATCGGGGTCGGTGGCGGTGGTCACAATGACCTCGATGCCACGTTGCGCCAGACGATTTTGTAGGCCGCGCCCGGCACCCCCGGCAATCAGCAGAGCAATACCGTCGAGTGGATGGCGCGCGGCGCTGTTTGCATGTGCGACCGCGTGAAAGCTCTGCTCTCTTTCCAGTTCGACCAGGCTTTTACCAACGACCAACTGGTCTTGTACCTCATAAACCCAGAATTTTCGGCACATACCAGCGTGCTCGGTAATGGTTTTGCGGTTTTGGCTGGTGATGGCGATTTTCATGATGACCTTGGACTAAAAAGACTGGTTGAGGTCAGCTATCAGCAATGCACATGCCAACTCGCCCGCCAGCCATCTGCCACGTGGCCAACGCCCTGATTACATTGGCAGCGATTGCCAACAAGCTGCACCCAGTCTCATCTGGGCAGGCAGGCCTAACCACGCCGCAGCTGCCAGGATTGGCAGTAAATGCTTGTTGCCAACTGCCATTGACAGACCGGCTTGGCGGTTGGTGGCAGCGCCATCAATCGCTGCCAGACCGCAACCTTGGCCGCAGCTGCGTGGCTGGCGTTCAGGCACGTTGACGACTTGCCTGCACCCTTATTCTTCCAGCAGGCTGCGCAGCATCCACGCCGTTTTTTCATGGATGTCGATGCGCTGGGTCAGCACATCGGCTGTGGGCTGGTCATTGGCTGCATCGACCACCGGAAACAGCTTGCGTGCCGTACGTGCAGTGGCTTCCTGGGCGGCTACCAGATGGCGAACCATGTCAGTGGCCCGGGGAACGCCCTCCACCTCTTTGATGGAGGCCAGTTTCACATACTCCTTGTAAGTTCCTGGGGCCGGAAAGCCCAGCGCGCGAATGCGCTCTGCAATGATGTCCAGCGCGTTCCACTGCTCGGTGTACTGGCCCATGAACATCTGGTGCAGGCTGTTGAATTGCGGTCCGGTCACGTTCCAATGGAAGTTGTGCGTCATCAGGTACAGCGTGTAGCTGTCGGCCAGCAGCGCTGACAAGCCTTGCGCGATCTGTTCACGCTGTTTGACGCTGATGCCGATGTCCATGGTGGCGGAAGCCAATTTTTTCTTGCTCATGCTCTTTCTCCTTTGTTAAAAAACGTTCAGCCTGACGTGGTGTCAAGCACCATCATCAAAGCAAATCCCAACATCAGGCCCAGGGTGGCGGGGGTCTCGTGGCCGTTGCGATGCGTCTGTGGAATCACCTCGTGTGACTCCACAAACAGCCAGACCACCAAGCTGACCGTAGAGCGCAGTGGCCAGCCATGAAACATTGCTCGGTACAGCGTTGCTCATGGGACAAAAACTCTTCCATGCTCGTCACCAAGACGGGTGCTGATACTGCGGTGGTGGGACATGGCTAATCTCGTCGCGGTGGATAAGTGTTCATAGCAAATTGCAATCAATCTTTCACGCCATGCGCACTGGCATATCCAGAATGTCGTTCTTTAGCTGCTTGCGCCCAAGCGCGATTTGGCCTGTACGATCAGCTCACTTCATTCCAGCTTTTATGACTAACGATGACTGAGCTTTCTTCACAATCACCGCCCTTGATCAACGACGAACTCGACCTGCTTGCCAGCTTGGCACCACTGCGGGGTGCGCAACTGATTGAGTTGGGCTGCGGTGCCGCACGCCTGGCTGCTGACTTGGTGGGTCGATTTCCTGGTGCGCACGTCACTGGTCTTGAGGTAGACGAGCGACAGATGGTCAAAAATCTGGCTGCACCCGTCACACCTGGACTGACGTTTGTCACCGCAGGTGCACAAGCGATTCCCTTTGCAGATGCCCGTTTTGACGGCGCATTGATGCTCAAATCATTGCACCATGTGCCCATGACGCTGATGGCGCAGGCGCTGGCTGAAGTGGCGCGGGTGCTCAAGCCAGGCGGCTGGCTGTATGTATCCGAGCCGGTATATGCCGGCCCGCTCAACGAAATCATGCGTTTGTTCAATGACGAAGGCGTGGTGCGTGCCGCCGCCCAGCAGGCTCTGGATGCCGCTTTGCAAACCGGCCAGTGGCAGGCTGATGATGAACGCCGCTTTGAGATGCCAGTGCACTTTACCGACTTCGACACATTTGAGCAGCGCATGATGCGCCCGACCTATGCCAACCATCAGATCGACGACGCGCTGCACTCAGGGATTCGCCAGCGTTTTGAATCGCACCTGGGGCCACAGGGGGTGGCATTGACCCGCCCGATGCATGTGCGACTGTTGCGCAAGGTCGCTTGACAGCGCTGATTGAGGCGGCTGACAGGTAAGCTTCTTTGTTCATCGGCCTGACGGCGGTCATCAAGGCTCGCATCACTGACTGATGCACCGAGTTTCGTCGCCAGGCCAGCGCCACATGGCAAAGTGGAGATGGGCTGGTGAAAGGGATGAGCGCCACCAGTTCACACCAGCCTTGAGGGGAAAATTTTCATTAGCAACTCGAATGGGCACACGAAAATCTTAATTGAACTTCTATATCTCACCGGCCTGACAGACACTTCGCAACTTCGCAAACTTCCTCGGAGTGCACTATGCTGATCGGACTACCCAAAGAAATCAAAAATCATGAATACCGCGTGGGCTTGACCCCGGCAAGTGTTCGTGAACTCACCACCCATGGTCACCAAGTGCTGGTGCAGACGGGTGCGGGTGCATCCATCGGATTGACCGATGCGCAGTACCAAGCTGCGGGCGCTAAATTGGCTGCCACTGCGGCCGAGGTCTTCGCTGCGGCCGACATGATCGTCAAGGTCAAGGAGCCCCAGCCCCAGGAATGCGCCATGTTGCGCCCCGGGCAAATTCTGTACACCTATCTGCACCTGGCACCCGACCCGGAGCAAACCAAGGCGCTGGTGGCTTCAGGTGCCGTCTGTATTGCCTACGAAACCATCACCGGCCCTGGCGGCGGTTTGCCCTTGCTGGCCCCCATGAGCGAAGTGGCTGGCCGCATGGCGGTACAAGCCGGTGCCGCTCACCTGGAGAAATCCAAGGGTGGCATGGGCATCTTGCTGGGCGGTGTGCCTGGCGTGCCAGCTGCCCATGTGGCGATTTTGGGTGCTGGCGTGGTGGGTACCCATGCGCTGCAAATGGCGGTGGGCATGGGCGCACGGGTGTCAGTGCTGGACAAAAACGTCGACCGCTTGCGCCAGCTTGACCTGATTTTTGGCAACCGTATCCACACGGTGTATTCCAACGCGCAAAGCGTTGAAGACGCGGTGCTGGACGCTGACTTGGTGATTGGCGGCGTGCTGATTCCGGGCGCTGCTGCGCCCAAGCTGGTCAGCCGCGCCATGATCGCGCGCATGAAGAAAGGTGCGGTGGTGGTCGACGTGGCCATCGACCAGGGCGGCTGCTTTGAAACCTCGCACGCCACCACCCACGCCGAACCCACCTACGTGGTGGACGACGTGGTGCACTACTGTGTGGCCAACATGCCCGGCGCCGTCGCACGCACCAGCACCTTTGCCTTGAACAACGCGACCATTGGTCACGCCGTGGCGCTGGCCGACAAGGGTTGGAAGCAGGCCCTGAAAGACAACGCCCATCTGAAAGCTGGTCTCAATGTGTGCCAAGGTCTGGTCACTTATGAGGCCGTGGCCAAGGATTTGGGCTACGCCTACGTGAGCGCCGACAGCCTGCTGGGCTAAAGCCGGCACGGTGCATCCTGGCCGGTTGCGCCAGGATGCAGGGCGAACGCAGCCAAGTCCGGCGGCTGCAATGCTAAAGTGTCAGCAGCCATGCACGCCCTGATCACCGAATTTCAACGTCATGCCGCTCGCTGGCGGCTGGAGCACACCCGCGTGATGCCCGCTGCGCAGGCGGTCAACCTGCGGCGCGCCCGCTACGTGGCGCCTGGGGTTGTGGCGGTGAACGGGGTCTGCGTGCTCTGGCTGGGCATCAGCCTTTTGACCCGGCACGAGCCGTCGACCACTGAAGAGTGGAAATTGGGGCTGCTGCTGGTCCATCTGCTGATGGGGCTGTGTTTTGGCTTCTTGGCGTGGCAGGCGTATCGACTGCGCCATAGCCCCAAAAGCTTCTGGGGGCGGCAATTACCCGTGCTGATGGTGGGCCTGGGGCTGCTGCTGGCTTTGGCACTGACCAGCCTGGACCAATGGATCACCCCCAACATCACGCCGTTTTTGCTGGCTGTTATGGCCTGCAGCCTGGCGGTGTACATGCCGCCCGGCACCTCCGCCGGGCTTTTAGCCAGCACGTACGGCTTGTTTTTTTATGCCATGAAACTCACACAAAGCCAAGCCGAATGGCTGCTGTCCAACCGTATCAATGGTCTGGTGGCTGTGGCCTTGGCCTGGGCACTGTCTGCCGTGCTGTGGCGCCAGTTCACTACCCTCACCTTGCAACAAGAGCAGCTTGAAGCCGCCAACATCGAGCTGCAAACCAAACAAAAAGAGCTGCAACGCCTGACCCGGCTCGATGGCCTGACCGGCCTGTACAACCGCAACACCTTTGTGGAGCTGACCCGTCAGGAACTGGCGCGGGCGCAGCGCCAAGGCTCAGCCACCAGCATCCTGTTGCTGGATCTGGACTTTTTCAAACGTGTCAACGACACCTGGGGCCACCCCGCAGGGGACGCGGTGCTGAAAAACGTGGCCGTGGTCGCCAACAGCACCGTGCGCGCCACGGATCTGGTGGGGCGGCTGGGCGGCGAAGAGTTCATTATTTTGCTGCCCAACACCACGCTGGAATCGGCGCGCCGCCTGGCAGAAAAACTGCGCGCCAACCTGGAACATTCGCCGGTGGCCTGGGAGCAGAAGCACATCCACAGCACGGCCAGTTTTGGCGTGGCCAGCACCACCGCGCTGGAAAACCACGACTTTGACCACCTCTACAGCCACGCCGACAAAGCGCTGTACACCGCCAAGGAAAAGGGCCGCAACCGGGTGGTTTGAAGGATAAGGGGTGCTCGAGTCTCAGCAGATGCGGGGTAACTGCTCGCCACTGAGCCAATCCACCACGCGCCGCCCTCCCAAGCGGGTTTGCATCTGGACAAAATGGTGTGGGTCGGCGTGCACCGTGCCAATCTGGCAAGCGGACCGGCCCAAGGGGTGGGCCCGCATACAGGCCAATGCCGCCTCGGCGACTGGTGCATCGCAAATCAAAATCAGCTTGCCTTCATTGGCGATGTAGAGCGGATCGAGCCCCAGCAATTCACAGGCGGCCTCCACCTGTGGCAGCAGCGGAATGCTGGCTTCCATCAGCATCATGCCCACACCCGACTGCCGGGCAATTTCATTCAGGGTGGTGGCCAGACCGCCGCGCGTCGGGTCACGCAGCACCCGCACACTGCCGGGCGGCAGCGCTGCCAGAACCTCAGCCACCAGGGTGTGCAAGGCGGCTGTGTCCGACAGGATGGCCGTCTCAAAGTCCAGCGACTCGCGCTTGGACAACACCGCCACGCCATGCTCACCGAGCGTGCCCGAGACCAGCACCACATCACCCGCACGCGCCTGGTCACCGCTGATGTGCACCCCCGCAGCCACCACACCCACACCGGTGGTGCTGATGAAAACCCCATCGCCCTTGCCTTTTTCCACCACCTTGGTGTCGCCCGTGACGATGGGCACACCCGCCGCACGCGCTGCATCCCCCATGGATTGGGCAATGCGTTGCAGGTCGGCCAGCGGATAACCTTCTTCCAGAATAAAACTGGCTGACAGGTACAGCGGGCGGGCGCCCTGCATTGCCACATCGTTGACCGTGCCGTGCACCGCCAGGCAGCCCAGATCACCGCCGGGGAAAAAAATCGGCGACACCACGTGGGCATCGGTCGCCATCACCAGTTTCCCGCCACAGAGCAACTCAGGTGGCGTTGGCAGTGTGGCGCCATCATTGCCCTGGCGCAAAAATTCATTGTCAAAGGCCTTGAGGAAGATTTCCTCAATCAACTGGGCGCTGGCCCGGCCACCGGCACCATGGTTCATGTCGACCCGGCCGTTACGGATGTCCAGCGGGCGCACATACGGGGTTTTGGGACTCATGCCGATACCACCTCAATGTCACGGAAACGGCCGTACGAATAGTGCGCCGCGCAAGCGCCCTCGGAGGACACCATGCAAGAACCCATCGGGGTCTCAGGCGTGCACACGTTGCCAAACAACTTGCAGTCGGTGGGGCGTTTGACGCCGCGCAAAATCGCCCCGCAGTCACATTGTTTGTGGTCAGGCACCTGGGTGTAGTGCAGATCAAACCGCGCCTCGGCATCCCAGGTGGCATAAGCCTGCCGGATCTGGAGTGCACTCAAGGGCACCTCACCCAGGCCACGCCACTCAAAGCTGTCACGCACCTCAAACACATCGGCCACGGCGGCCTGTGCGGCGGCGTTGCCGTCGCGAGTCACAGCGCGGGTGAATTCGTTTTCGACCTCGGCACGTCCCTCATTGATCTGGCGCACCAGCATCAAAATGGCCTGCATCACGTCCAGCGGCTCAAAGCCGGCAATCACCACCGGTTTTTGATAGCGTTCAGCGAAACCCTCATAGGGCCGGGAGCCGATCAAGATGCTCACATGCGCCGGGCCAACAAAGCCATCCAGCGGCACCGTATGCCAGTCTTTGACTTCGGGCGACTCCAGAATATGCGTGATGGCCGCCGGGGTCAGCACATGGCAAGACAAGACACTGAAGTTCGTGAGCTGTTCGCGCTTGGCCGCCTGCAGGGCCAAGGCAGTGGGCGGTGTGGTGGTTTCAAACCCGATGGCAAAAAACACCACCTCGCGGTCCGGGTTGTCGCGCGCGATTTTCAGGGCATCGGTGACCGAATACACCATGCGAATATCGGCGCCCCGCGCCTTGGCCTTCATCATCGACAAACCACCCGAGGCCGGCACCCGCATGGTGTCGGCGTAGGTGGTGACGATGGCGCCCTGGTTCATGGCCAGCTCAATGGCCTGGTCGATGCGCCCAATCGGCAACACACACACCGGGCAGCCCGGACCATGGATCATGCGCACATTGGGGGGCAGCAGGTCGGCCACGCCATACCGCGAAATGGCGTGGGTGTGGCCACCACAAAACTCCATGAAGCTGTAGCTGCGGTTCGGGTCCGCCTCAGCCCGGATCCGTTGGGCAATCTGCTGGCCCAAGGTCCCGTCGCGGTACTCGTCGATGTATTTCATGCCGCCACCTGGGGCAACGTCTCTTGGCTTTGGCTGGTCTCCAGTTCGGCAAACAGCGCCAGGGTACGCGCTGCCTCGTCGGCATCCACCATGCCAATCGCATGGCCAACATGCACGATGACGTAATCATCAACTTGGGCCTCTGGCACCAATTCGATCGAGATGGCTTTGCGCACGCCCCCCAGATCAACGATGGCATCGAGTCCGTTGACCGCGACAACACGCGCGGGAAGGGCTAGGCACATACACAACTCCTTGATGACTTCATTTGAATAGTGACTTTTGAACCGTTACAGGTGCGCGGTGGGCAGCCTCTCTGAATTGACGCGTATTCGGCTTACAGCGCCGCGCTTTCAATGCGACAGTCTACACAGGCATCAAAAGCCGCTGCCAGACAGCGTGCAGAACGCACATCGTCTGAGGGTACTTTTGCCAGCGCCTGAGCCAAGGCACCTTGTGGATGAAAATTCCACTCGGTCGGTGCCAGCACGCGGTAGTCCACCACACCGCCGCGGGCATCTACCTGGACCCAATGCACCAACAAGCCGCGCGCCATCTCACACCAGGCAACGGCCGAGTCCTCGCCCAACGCCAGGGCGCCACTGGACAACAAGGGGTCTTGCGGCGCATCGTGCGGCAAGGGGTCGGCATCGGCAATCTCTTGCACCTCGGTCCAGCGCGCCGACAAGCGGGACCAGGCACTCCAACGGTCTGCCGGATTCTGTTGGCGGTGGCGCAAACGGGTCCAGGCACCGGTTTCAGCGCACTCGCCGCGCCAGGTGGGATGTTGCACAAAACCAGCCTCTACC
>JAIFMR010000068.1 GCA_020048255.1 Rhodoferax sp.
CTGAGACACGCCAGGCATGGCAGGTGTTCAAAACCGAATTGCAGCAAGACGCGTATGACGCGGTGATCGATTTGCAGGGCTTGAGCAAGTCGGCTCTGGTGTCCTGGCTGGCTCGCCTGGGCCCGCAAGGCAAGCGTTACGGCCTGGCCAACCAGACCGATGGCTCCAGCTTTGAGGCGTCTGCGCGCTGGGTGGCTGAGGTGGCCATCACCCTGCCGGCGCACATCCATGCGGTGCATCGTTCGCGCCAGTTGTGCGCCAGCGCACTGGGGTACACCCTGCCTTTTTATGTGAATTTTGGGCTTCTAGCCCAGAAGGACAAAGCGCCAGAAGCTATCAAAAGCGCAGCATTTAAGGCGGGATTGAACGGCATGGTGGCGTTGGTGCATGGCACATCAAGGGCGGACAAACAATGGCCGCTGGACCACTGGCGTGACTTGGCCAGGCGCTTGTTGGGCGCAGGGTATGGTGTGGCCTTGCCGCATGGCAGCGCTGCGGAGGAACAAACGTCGCGGGCCATTGCCCAAGATCTGCCGCATGCCCAGGTCTGGCCACTGCTGCCCTTGGACGCGCTGACCGATGCCTTGGCCACCTGTGCGGGTGTGATTGGGGTGGACAGCGGGCTGAGCCACATCGCCGTGGCACTCGACCTGGCGCATGTTCAGATTTACAACTTTGACACCGCCTGGCGTACCGGGCCGCTGGCTGAACCGGTGGCCAACAAGCCATTGGTGGTGCAGCTTTTATCTTCTCAGCAATTTCCCCAGATACCGCACCAGTGCAGCGTGTTTGCCCACCCCACGCCAACGGTTGAAGCTGTTTGGCAAGCTTGGCAGTCTGTCTTGGGCGCGACCCAACCACCCCATGGGCCGCACGGCCCCGAGTACGGGTGACGCGCTGGATTTATGCGCTGCTGATGTGGCTGGCGCAGCCGCTGCTCAGGCGCAAGCTTATGCGCCGCGGCCTGCAGGAGCCCGGTTATCTGTATGCCATCGATGAACGCTTTGGTTATTACAGTCAGAGCGTGCCCACGCACACCGGCCCCAGCGTATGGGTTCATGCGGTGTCGCTCGGCGAAACCCGCGCAGCGGCGGTGCTGATAACGGCCCTGCGGGTGCAGTGGCCGGACATGCGCTTGCTGCTGACCCACGGCACGGCGACCGGGCGTTCTGAAGGTGCCAAATTGTTGCGAGAAGGAGACTTGCAGGTCTGGCAGCCTTGGGACACACGGGGTGCCACGCAGCGATTTCTGGACCATTTCAAACCCACCCTGGGCATTTTGATGGAAACCGAGATCTGGCCCAATACCGTGCACGCCTGTCGCGCGCAGGGGGTGCCGCTGTTGCTGGTCAACGCGCGTCTGAGCGACAAGTCCCTGCGCCAGGCACAGCGGCTGGCCTGGTTGGCGCGCCCAGCCTATGCCGCCTTGACCGCCGTGTGGGCACAAACCCGGGCTGATGCCGAACGCCTGGCTCAGTTGGGGGCGCCGGTGCGCGGCGTGCTGGGTAACCTCAAATTCGATGCGGCGCCTGACGCCAAGCAACTTGCCGCAGGAAGCGCCTGGCGTGCTGCGCAGGACATGCCAGTGGTGATGTTTGCCAGCTCGCGTGAAGGTGAAGAACTGGCTCTGCTGCAGATTCTTAAGAGTTTTAGCCCTCTGGCCCAGGTACAAAAAGCGCCGATAGCTATTGAAAAAGCAGCAACTCAGGTGCAATGGTTGATTGTGCCCCGGCATCCACAGCGCTTTGAGGCCGTGGTGGCGTTGATCCAGGAGCATGGGTTTGCAGTGCAGCGTCGTAGCGCGTGGCAGGCGGATGGGCCCGTCACGGTTCAGAAAACATCCCGCGAAGCCAACGAGTTGAACGCCGCGCCGCCTTGTATCTGGCTGGGAGACTCGCTGGGCGAGATGGCGCTGTATTACGGCTTGGCGGATGTCGCCTTGTTGGGGGGCAGCTTTGAGCCGTTGGGGGGGCAGAACCTGATTGAGGCGGCCGCCTGCGGCTGCCCCGTGGTCATGGGCCCGCACACTTTCAACTTTGCCGAGGCTGCAGATCAGGCGCTGGCCGCAGGGGCAGCACTGCGGGCGACTGACCTGCCTCAGGCCATCACTCTGGCCGTTGATTTGGTCACCCACAGCCACGAGCTGCAGGAAAAGCGCCAGGCGAGCCAGCGGTTTGCCCAGGCGCACCAAGGTGTGGCAATGCAACTGGCACAGGCGGTTGGCCAGGTATTGCAGGCAACGCCGGGCCAGTCAATGCGTTGATTTTGCTGGGGTCGCGGTGGACCTCGACCGGCTGAGTGAATATCCCCACCTCGGCAAAAGTAATTTTTTTCGGTTAAGCGCCATGTTGTAAAGAAACGTAATTTCACGGGACTAGAATGATTTAAATCAATCAAGTTGGTCACCACCCAGGAAATTACCATGACTTCATCATCTGAAAACGGGGTGGGGTCGCCCCCTCCCAAAGGTAATCACCTCAAGAACATTTTTTTGTTTTTGGTGTCGCCGTTTATTGGCCTGGTGTACGCCGTGCTGCTGCCGGGCAAGTTGTTTCAGTTGGCGATGAGCGAGCGCAAGGGAGCGCAAGATAAGACGCCTGCTGCGAAATAGATGCCATCGTCAAGGCGCTTTTGGCATCCCGCGATGACTCGAATGCGCAGTAACGCAAACCGCGTCGCTATGAATCAAGAGACTTTATCCATGAAAAATTGTTCCAGAACGGGCCGCCAGTGGCTCAAGCACGGTCTGCTGATGTCAGGCTTGTTGGGTCTTGCTTTGACCTTGTTCGAGCCCGCTGCGGTTGCTGCTGAAGCTGCACCGCCTTGCATCAAGAGACTTTATCCATGAAAAATTGTTCCAGAACGGGCCGCCAGTGGCTCAAGCACGGCCTGCTGATGTCAGGCTTGTTGGGCCTTGCCCTGACCTTGTTCGAAGCCGTTGCTGTTGCCGCTGAAACCGCACCGGCCTCGGCAGCAGCGCCTGCAAGTGACGCCAAACCCGCACCCAAGATCATCAGCGCCGCCGACAAGCCGCGTGATGACGCCACGCTCGGCGAAGAAGACGAGGCTTGTCAAAAATGCCATGACAAGACGGATATTCCCGCCAAGAAGACAGAAGCCGGTGAGATGCTGCCGATGCGGATTTCCACCCAAGATTTTTTGCAGTCGATGCACTTTGAAACCAGTTGCACCGATTGCCATGACAGTTCAGATGGCAAGGACCATGGCAAAGTGCCCGTGCCCATGAAGAGCATGCGCGACTATCGGATGTCGTTCCAGAACGCTTGCACCACCTGCCACAAGAAGAATGTGGCCGAGTTCAAGGACAGCCTGCACGCCGTGCTGGTAAAGGAAGGCAGCGACAAGGCGCCCACCTGCTCGGATTGCCACAACTCCCACACACTGCGTTCGGTCAAGCTGGTGGAGCCCATTGCCAATGTGCCGTGTGCCAACTGTCATAAGGAAATCTTCAGGGCCTATTCAGAAGATGTTCACGGCCTTGAGCGGATCGCCAAGGGCAAAAAAGCACCTTTGTGTGCAGATTGCCATAGCTCGCACAAGATTCAGGCGGCTTCCCTGGGGGATGGGATCAAGGACGCTTGCCTGAGCTGCCACAAAGACTCTGTCGTCAAACACGAGGTGTGGTTGCCCAACGCCGCGCAGCACTTTGAAGCCATCGCTTGCGCGGTATGTCATGCGCCTTACGCACAGCGGCGGGTCAACCTGCGCATGGTGGACAGCGTCGGTGGCAAGCAAATTCAGGAGAAAAAGGGCGTGCCCAGGTTTGACCGCCTCGCCAAAGCGATGGATGGCAGCGACGTTGGACTCGACACAAAGGAGTTGAGTAGTTTCTTGACTGAATTCAACCTTGAAAGCCCTGACAACAAAGCCATCCTGAGTGGCCGTCTTGAGGTTCGCTCAGGTGTGCAGTCGCACCAGCTGAGTAAAAAAGAGGAGGCACTCAAGGACTGCAAGGTGTGCCATGAAGCCGGTGCGGTGCCCTTTGTGAGTGTGGTGTTGTCCATTGCCGGTCCGGATGGACGCCCACTGCGTCAAGGCGTTGAAAAAGAGGTGCTGACCTCGGCTACCAATTTTGGTTCGATGCGTGGTTTCTATGCCATCGGCAGCACCCGCATCAAGTTGCTGGATTACCTGCTGGTGCTGGTGCTGCTGGGGGTGCTGTGTGTACCCATTGCTCACCTGACGGCCCACCGCCTGTTTAAGAACAAGCGCGATGCACTCAATGCTGCACGCGCCAAAGCTGCCATGCAGCCCCCTAGCAGCACTACAAAGTCATAAGGATTGATCCATGAAAAAAGTCTACATTCACCCGCTGCCGGTGCGCATCTGGCATTGGATCAACGCGCTGGGGTTCTTGGGCATGATCGGTACCGGTGTGCAGATCAGGTACCTGGATCTGGTGCAGTTGATTCCGTTCAGAACCGCAGTGGTGCTGCACAACTACATTGGTTTTGTGCTGATGGCCAATTTCTTCTTGTGGCTGGGTTTTTACTTGTTCACGGACAAGATCACGGTGTACCTGCCAGAGATGAATCCCAAGAAATACTTTGAAGACTCGTGGCGTCAGATCAAGTTTTATGGCTACGGTATTTTTTTGGGTGAAGAAAACCCGCACCATCCAACGATTTATCACAAGTTCAATCCGCTGCAGATCATGATGTACCAGATCATCATGCTGCTGATGGTGCCTATCACGTTTATCTCAGGCTTGTTGTTGTGGGACATCAAGCGGTTTTCGTCACTCATCGAGTTGTTTGGCGGGGTGAGGGTAGTGGACACCGTGCATGTGTTGATGTTTGTCGTTTTTTGCGGCTTCTTGCTGATGCATTTGTACTTGATCACGCTGGGCCACACCCGGTTGGCACACATCAAGGCCATGCTGACGGGGTATGAAGAGTTGCACGAAAGAGATAGACGCTGACAAGATGCTGACGTGGCACTGTCGGCAAACTGACGCTTTCATTTGTTGCTTAATTTGTTACTTAATTCTTTACTTATTTAGACCTGATTTTCAATTGATTTTTGTCAAATGATTTGCAAGTATTCAGTGCCTATCCCAGTTTGCCGATTGACTTAAATCATGCTCAGTCTTCTAATGATTTGCGATTTATCAAGCAAACAATGACCGGAAGGAACCAAAAAATGATCAAAGTCAGCATGTCCTCTCTTGCTATCGCCCTGGGCATGGCGTTGGGTGCAATGTCATCGGCTCAGGCCGCCGTGGATGTTGAAGCGGCTAAGGCGCTGGCCAAAGCCAACGATTGTCTGAAATGTCACGCTGCTGACAAAGACAAAAAGGGTCCTTCCATGAAGAAAATTGCGGCGAAGTACAAAGGCAAGGCTGATGGTCAGGAAAAAGCCATCAAGAACATGACGGATGGCCAGATGGTCAAGTTGACAGACGGCACCGAAGAAAAGCACAAGATCATTGATACCAAAGATCCGAAAGAGCTGAAAAACATGGCGGATTGGTATTTGTCGCATTGAGATTTTTGTGCTTTATCAGATCAAGCTGCACGGGCGTGCAACTATTCACTTTAAGTTGATTTAAGAGAAGGACGGGCAAAATGAGACACTCATTGTTGCGTTGGGGTACAGGTCTGCTGGCATGTGTTGCCATTGCAGGGTGTGGCGGTGGAGGTGGCGACTCTGCCGTTGCTCCGGCCACGCCACAGACTGTCAGCGCGGTCATTCAGGCGGCTGCCATCAACTCGAGCAACGATTCAGCAGTGAATACGTCCGCCCCGTTTACTGTGTTGCAAAACGCGGGTTTGTCGGCTGTGACAGTGAATAGCCCGCCCGTGGTGAAGTTCACTGTGTTTTCGGACGGTAAGGTGGTGACGGGTTTGACCAATACCAATGTGCGTTTTGCGATCGCCAAGTTGGTGCCCGGCACAGCGGGCAACCCCGATCAATGGGTTAGCTACGTTACCAAGAGCGTTGCCGGCAAGGCGGGTTATGGCCCCAATGGCAGCCCAGCATTGGCTTCCGCACCCCAGGCGACCACCGATACTTCAACTGCAGCGCAGTTGATCTATAACGCTGATGGCTATTACACCTATACGTTTTCAACAGACATTAAATCGATTGCCGGTATTGCCTTCGAGCCGAGCCTGACGCACCGCGTGGCCATTCAATTGAGCTATAAAAACGCTGCAGGCGCCACGGTACTGGCCAACCCCTACTATGACTTCACGATTGCCGATGGCAAATCGGTGACGGTCACGGATGCTGCCAAGACCCGCAAGATGACTGATGTGGTGTCCTGCAACAGCTGCCACGAAAAACTGGCGCTCCATGGCGGTGGCCGTATCGACACGCAGTACTGCGTGATGTGCCACAACCCAGGCACGGTTGATCCGGAAAGCGGCAACAACCTGGACATGGCAGCGATGACCCATGCCATTCATGCCGGCCGCAAGATCAAAGCCGATGCCGGTACTGACTACACCATCTGGGGTTACGGCAACGCCAAGCATGACTACGCCGAAGTTGGTTTCCCGCAAGACCTTCGCAACTGTACCAAGTGCCACAGCGCAGCCAACACCAGCACACCTCAGGGCGATAACTGGAAGACAGTGGTTAGTGCACAAGCATGTTTGACTTGTCATACTGATAAGGCGGGTGGTGCTTGGGAGGCCAAGCACATCGTCTACGCCAAGGACCCAGC
>JAIFMR010000134.1 GCA_020048255.1 Rhodoferax sp.
CTTCACTGACGCATGAGGGCGCCCCAGCAGTCTTCACCACTAGCGGTAATGAGCATGGCCACCTGGTGCTTCGTGGCGGCAGTCGTTGCGGCCCGAACTTTGAGGCATCCAGCATTTCACAAGCCCTTGCGCTTTTGCAAAATGCGGGTGCGCCCCCCTCCATACTAGTGGACTGTAGCCACGCCAACAGCGGCAAGCGTTATGAACAGCAACCCGCCGTCGCACACAACTTGGCGCAGCAAATAGCGGCCGGCCAAGCTGCCATCATTGGCGTCATGCTGGAAAGCCATTTGTTTGCGGGGTCACAAAGCGTGATACCGGGACAGTCGTTGCGCTATGGGCAGAGCATTACCGATGGCTGTCTGTCGTTTGACGACGTGGTGCCGGTGCTTGACGAGTTGGCGAAAGCGGTGCGAAAACGTAGGCGCTGTGCTTGACGCGCTGACCCAGGAATCGGCACGCGTACGCACAAAGACCCTGTGCTGTCTCTGGCGGCGCATTGTTTTGAAGCGCATTTGCTATGCTTTCGTCATCCGTCAGTAGTTGTGAAGTAGCGTGTTGGTGACGCATCGCAACACCAGAAAAAAATTGACCCATTCTCTCGATCAAGCTAGCGCACATTGGCGATACACAGCAGGCCGCATTTGAGGACAGAATTAGTGGGCATGATACATATGCCTATCTGAAGGATGTGCTGACTAGTCTGTCGACTCAGCGAAAAGTCAGATCGGTGAGCTATTGCCGCATCAATGGCAGGCGCAAGCCTAGCGAGCAGAGAGGCAATGTAACGGATGACGTATGGAAGAAATACATAGAGGATCAGAAGCCAGAAACGCCAGATGATCATTTCAAGGTAGCGTAGAACAGTCGGCCGCCAGGCAGACTCTCACCGGCTTGAGCCGTAATGACGTCGCCCTCGCCTTTAGGCGAGGGTAGTTCACAGTTCGATCACCCCGCGACGCAGTTGATCTCGCTCCATTGACTCAAACAATGCTTTGAAGTTGCCCTCGCCAAAGCCTTCGTCGCCTTTGCGCTGGATAAATTCAAAGAACACCGGCCCCAGCAGGGTTTGGGAGAAAATCTGCAACAAAAGCCGCGTGGAGCCTCCTTCGGTAGAACCGTCCAGCAAAATGCCTCGGGTCTGCAACTCGCTCACGGTTTCGCCGTGGCTCGGCAGGCGTTCATTAAGCATTTCATAGTAGGTGCTGCTCGGAGTTGACATGAGTGGCACACCGGCGGCCCGCAGTTTGTCCAGAGAATCCATCAGGTTGTCAGTCAGCAGGGCAATGTGCTGAATGCCCTCGCCGTTGTATTGCATTAAAAACTCTTCAATCTGGCCACCGCTGCCTTTGGCTTCTTCATTGAGTGGGATGCGGATTTTTCCATCCGGCGCAGTCATCGCGCGCGAAGTCAGACCGGTGTACTCGCCCTTGATATCGAAGTAGCGGATTTCTCGGAAGTTGAAGATGCGCTCGTAAAAGCTGCCCCAAAACGCCATACGCCCACGGTAGACGTTGTGGGTCAGATGGTCGATCAGTTTGAAGCCGTGTCCCACCGGGTGGCGGTCTATGCCATCGATGAATTCGAAGTCGATGTCGTAAATGCTTTTGCCATCTTCAAAGCGGTCTATAAGGTACAGTGGCGCGCTACCAATGCCCTTGATGGCTGGCAATCGAAGCTCCATCGGTCCGGTAGGAATGTCAACCGGCTGCGCGCCCATCTCAAGTGCGCGGTAGTAAGCCTTGTGCGAGTCCTTCACGCGAAATGCCATGCTGCAGGCACCCGGCCCGTGCTCAGCTGCGAAGTAGGTGGCCGCGCTTTTGGGTTCACGGTTAATGATAAAATTAATGTCCCCCTGACGATACAAATCCACATCTTTGGACCGGTGCCGGGCCACCTTGATAAAGCCGAGTTGCTCCATCAGCGGCTCCAAAAGTCCAGCCTTAGGCGAGGCAAACTCTACAAACTCAAAGCCCATCAGGCCCATCGGATTTTCAAATAAATCTGCCATGCTCTAACTCCGTATCGTGTGAATTTAAATGGAACAAGTCTTCGCCTGTTAAGCAGCGTCAGCTTGGTTTTCGGGGGCGGCCTGCTCGAACGCCGGTAGTGCATGGCAGGCGGCGTCGATGCGTGTAATGGTGGGGTAGGGCTCCATGGGCAAAGCGTAGCGTCGTGCATTGGTTACTTGTGGCACCAGGCAGCAATCGGCCAGCGTAGGCGTGTCCCCATGGCAGTAGCGCCCGGTATACGGGCTTTGTGTCAGCATGGCTTCCAGTGCGTTAAACCCTAGAGCAACCCAATGCAAGTACCAGGTAGTACGGGCTGCTTCATCAAGACCCAATGGCTGCTCCAGGTATTGCAATACCCGCAGATTGTTCAGCGGGTGGATGTCGCAGGCGATGGCTTGCATCAACGAGCGCACCACGGCACGTTGGTTCACGTCTTTGGGCAGCAAGGAGGGACTCGGGTAGGCTTCTTCCAAATATTCCATGATGGCCACCGACTGGCACAGCACCATGTCGCCATCGACCAGAGTGGGCACCAATTGCGTCGGATTCAAGGCAGCGTAAGCGGCGCTATGCTGCTCCCCGCCGTTGCGCAGCAGGTGCACCGGCACGTGGCTGTGTGCTAGTCCTTTCAGTTGCAGCGCAATACGCACCCGGTAGGCGGCTGAGCTACGAAAATAGGTGTAAAGCGTGGTGGGCATGCTGGTGCGCCTTATGTCACGGTGCGCGCCGGCAACAGGGTGCCACTGACCTCGCCAAAGCCGATGCGAACGGCGCCTTCGCGCTGGCAAGAGCCCTTGAATATCACCCGGTCACCGTCTTCCAAAAAGGTACGGATTTCGCCGTTGGGCAGGGCAATGGCGTGTTTGCCGCCCTGCGTTAGTTCTATCAGTGCTCCCGCCTCTTGAGGTAGGGGCCCGGATTGAGTACCGCTACCAAGCAAGTCGCCCGGGCACAGGTTGCAGCCGTTCACAGTATGGTGCGCCACCATCTGCGAAACCGACCAGTAGGCCTGCCGAAAGTTGCTCGCCGATAGTCGGTGTGGGGCGATCCCCCTTACGCGCATGATTGCGGTCTCTATCCAGACTTCCAATGCAATATTCAACGCGCCGGATTCGCGCAGCGATCTGCTGTCAAGGTACGGCAATGGTTGCGGGTGGTCGAGTGGGCGTTGCCAGGCGCATCGGTAGGGTGCCAGCGCTTCCAGCGTCACCACCCAGGGTGATACCGTGCTGGCAAAGTTCTTTGATAAAAACGGACCCAATGGTTGGTATTCCCATCCCTGGACATCACGCGCGGACCAGTCGTTGAACAGGCACAGGCCAAACACATGGTGATCAGCATCATCCAGTGCAATCGGTTCGCCAAGCACGTTGCCGGTGCCCATAAACACACCCACTTCAAGTTCGTAGTCCACGCGCTTGCTTGGGCCAAGCACCGGTTTTGTTGCGCCTAGTGCAATGGTCTGCCCCAGCGGGCGGTGAAAGCTCTGACCCGACACCCCAATGCTCGAAGAGCGTCCGTGATATCCGATCGGCACCCACTGGTAGTTAGGCATCAGAGGGTTGTCCGGGCGGAGCAATTTGCCAACGTTGGTTGCGTGGTGAATGGAGGTGTAAAAGTCGGTGTAGTCGCCAATGTGAGCTGGCAAAGCGTATTCGGCCTGGGCTTGCGGCAGTAGGCAGTTTTGCAATATGGCTTGTGTGCCAGAGCCTTCACGCAGTGCACATGAAAGTGCCATACGCAAGCTTGACCAAGCGGGACTCCCCAGCGCCATAAACGCGTTGAGGGTAGATGCGCAACATGCCAGTGCAGGTGCCGCAGCGGTTTCGGTGAATACACCACCAGCATGCGCGGCGCTTACGTCCAAAATAGTGTTGCCAATGGCTACGCCCACTCGAAAATCTTCCATGCTGCTCGCGCGGCGAAACACACCAAACGGTAGGTTTTGAATCGGGAAGTCAGTCCCTTCTTCGTTGGCCGAGGCAATCCAGCTGTGCAGCATCGGATTGTGGGTTTCGTTCAATGCGCTCATGCTTGCCCAAATCCTCGGCCAGTGTGCATCCAGGCGGCGTGCTTGGGTGCGCGCTTGGTAAGATTCCATTCGTTAATCATGTCCCACTTTACTTCGTCTAATGCCTTCATCATGGCCGGCGTGGCCGTATTGCAGGCCAGCTCCAGCCGATGTCCGCTGGGGTCAAAAAAGTAAATAGACTTGAAGATGGTGTGGTCGGTCACGCCAACCACTTCAATGCCCGCAGCCTCCAGTCGTTCTTTGGTGGCCAGAAGCTCGTCCATGGTGGCAACCTCAAAAGCCAGGTGTTGGGTCCAGACCGGGGTGTTTTGGTCACGACACATAGCGGGGTTGTTGGGTAGTTCAAAAAACGCCAGGATGTTACCGGCGCCGGCATCTATAAAAACATGCATGTAAGGGTCGGCAGCTTTGGTGGAGGGAACTTCGTTCTCCGCAATGGCCAGTACAAATGTCATATCTAAATGTTTTTCGTACCACTGCACCGTTTCTTTGGCATTGATGCAGCGATAGGCAACGTGGTGGATCTTTTGAATCGGCATGTCGGTACCTTGGTGGCGGTGGGGCAAAGCGGGTTGAACCGGCCGCATTTGAATCCAGATTCACCTATCATGCAAACCACTTTTTACAATGAAACTATAGAGTTTGCTTATGAATGTCACGTTGCGCCAACTGCGGGCCTTTTGCGCGCTGGCCCAAACTGCCAGCTTTACCGAAGCTGCGGTCATCCTGTTTGTTACCCAGTCGGCGCTGAGTGGTTTGATACGAGAACTGGAAGCTGCACTTGGCGTGCAGTTGGTGCGGCGCAGCACTCGCAAGGTGTCGCTCTCGGATGCAGGGCGAGAGTTTTACCCACTGGCGCAAAAGATTCTGCAGGACCTCGATGGTGCGCTTGGCGCCATCGCCGACATCAAAGCACTCAAGCGCGGTGTGGTTCGAATTGCAGCGCCGCAGCTGTTTTCCTGTTCGGTGTTACCCGATGTGATGGCCGGTTTTGCGCAGGAACATCCGGAAATAGAGGTGCGTCTGGTCGACTGCATGGTGGAAGCCGTGCAGACCAAAGTACGCAGTGGTGAGGTGGATTTTGGTGTGGGACCGGAGCGTGAGTCATCTAGCGATGTAGATGCTACGCCCCTCTTTCAAATGCCGTTTGTAGTGGTGTTTCCACGCGGGAATGTGCTGCAAAAGCGAAAAACGGTGAGTTGGGCCGAGGCTTTATCGCACCCCATGATTGCGCTGCAAGGCGAGTTCACTCAGCGCTTGCGAGGCGATTTGCAGACAGGTGTGCGCGTAGTCAACTTTGGCCCGGTTCGCGAGGTTGGCTTCATGACCACTGCGTTTGCGATGGTCAGTGCAGGGTTGGGGGTTACCACCTGCCTGCCCTACGCCAATGCACTCATTAGCTTGCACGGGTTGCTGAGTCGTCCCTTGTGTGAGCCACAGGTGGAACGTAAGTTTTTTGTATTTACGCGCAAAGACCGTGTGCTGTCGCCGGCGGCCCGCTGTTTTGAGGCGTATTTGCTAGCTTTCGTCATCCGTCAGAAATGGTGAAGTAGCGTGCTGGTGACGCGTCGCGGCCAGAAGCATACTGCACCATTCTTAAGTTCAAGTCAGCGGAAAATGGTGCATGGCGGCAATGCCGAAACAGCCGACTCGCATGCGAGAGTTATGGCGTGGGCCTTGCAGTTGAAATCGGGCTGGGCGTAGTTTCCGTTTATCTTGGTGACGTAGTAGAAAACGTCTTTATGCTCGACCAGCATCTCGCGCATACCGTGGTCGATTACGATCGCCAGTTCACCCACAAATGCCTGGTCGTAGGCCCTGGCCCTGCTGTTGGGGATCGTGGCTGACGTCAGGTGGCTGGTGCCTTCCTGGTGTTGCAGGCCCTCGCCACCCAGCGTGGTGCGTACAGATCTGGTCGATGTGTTTGTGCGCGCCCATTGCCACTCCTGCAACCAGGTCGCTGTGGACATTGAGGTTCTTGGTGTACGAGTGCACCACCACATGTGCACCATGCTGCAGCGGGTGCATGCCCAGTGGCTGGTGAAGGTGCTGTCGTGCCACAACCTATCAGGGCGCTATGACTACCAACTGGAGGTAGTCGGTGTCGATCTAGACTCGTTCGCAGAATTTGTGCGCATCCACATCCGGGCATTGCCGGGGGTACGCGAAATTTCAACGAGTTTTCGCTCACAGAGGTTAAGCGGGCTAGTGGGCTGCCTATTGCTTAGAGGTACCTCAATTACCTTGTTACGGCAATCAAAGTCCAGCTTTCATTGCCCTAGCAAACAGCGACTGAACAGATTCAAAATCATGCAACTGGCTCGCCTGGAAGCTGGAACTGCTGGCCGTCTGACGCTGCAGTGGACTCGGCTAGGTCATTTAAAATGAAGATGTGAGCCGAAGGTCAGCTTTGAATACCAAATCATGACTGCAAATGACCTGTCCCGACATACACCGCAGACCGCTTTGGGCACTTATGCAGAGGACCCAGTAATGCAGAGCGACAGTTGCGGCCATCGGTTTTGTAGTCGCATGCACCTCAATCGCATGGCCGCATC
>JAIFMR010000145.1 GCA_020048255.1 Rhodoferax sp.
CAGCGCCGCCGGTGGCGCAGCCACCCAACATCAGCGCGGAGGCAACCGCCACAGCGCTCAAGGCAAAAATCGCTTGACGAGAGAAAGACATAGGGGCTCCTTGGTACAGAAGCCGGCATTATTTCGCCGCAATGTGTCAATTTTTTGACACTCTTGTGTCCGTCGAGAAACGCCTGGTCTCACTGGCTTGGGGCTGTGGGCGCCCAGGCCAGGTCGCCTTTGCTGCTGTTCAGGTGGATGTTTCTGAGCTGTCCGCTGGCGCCTCAAAAGTGTCGCGGTAGGTGAAATACAGCGATGTGAAAAACATTGAGGCAATCAACAGCAGTGCCGGGAACAGCAAAGTGCCTGCCAGTTCAGGGTCAAACAGGGTGGTGAGCAGCATCACGGTGCCCACCATGACCCCCATCCACAGCGCGGCAAAAACCGCCATAGCCCAAAAGTTGCGAAAGCTGGCCACCAGGCTGAAAAACATGCTCTTCACCGGCGGCAAGTCCTGCCAAAAAACCAGCGCCGGCGCATGCCAGAACGTCAGTGAGAGGGGCAGGTGCAGGCCAATGAAGGTCCACATGGCCGCCTGAAATTCACCAGAGCTCATCAGCTCGGTGGTTGGCGGCTTGCCACCCAGGTACATGCGGGCAAATCCGCCACCGTCCACCAGGTAAGACACACCCATGACACACATGAAACCGATGGCATAGAAGCCACCCAGCATCAGCAAGGCGCGCAGCTTGACCGGCCCAGCACGAAAACCAATCAGCAAGATCAGCGGCATGGGGAATTTGCCCTGTGTGGCCTCACGGGTGGCGGCCATCAGGCCCAGAGTGACTGCGGGCAGCAGTGTCATGGCCACGGGCAAACCGATCAAGGGCAACATGGTGGCCACTGACATCAGGGCCATGAACATGAAAAACAAGCCGGCCAAGGCCAGCGGTTGTTTGAAAAAAGTTTGCATGCCGAGCTTGACCCAAACGGCGCCCGTGCGGGCCGGTACCAGATTGAGTTTCATGCGAGGCCAGCCAATTCGTTGAACGACATGAGACGGGTTGCGCGCTGTTGCAGCACCCGTTCAAAATGGCTCGGGTCATGCGCTTGCAGCACTGCAGCGCTGCGTGGCAGGTGAAAGTCCCACAGCCGAGAAATCCAGAAGCGCAGGGCACCAGCACGCAGCATGGCTGGCAGTAACTCGCGCTCAGCCGCCTGCAAGGGGCGCACGGTGTTGTAAGCTGCTATGAAACTATGAGTGCGTTGCGCATGATGCACGCCGGTTTCCAGGTCAATACACCAGTCGTTCAGGCAAACGGCCAAGTCAAACATCCAGGTATCGACACCAGCAAAGTAAAAGTCAAAAAAGCCACTCAGCACGGGACTGCCGTCAACCGTGTCAAACATCACGTTGTCACGAAACAGGTCGGCGTGAATCGGGCCGCGTGGCAGTGCGGCGTAGCTGCTGGAGGCGGCAATGTGGTTTTGGTAGGCCAGCTCCTGGCTGATCAATACCTTCTGACTGTCATTCAGGTAAGGCAGCACCACGGGTACCGTTTCATTCCACCAGGGCAGGGCGCGCAAGTTGGGCTGGCTGAGTTCAAAGTCGCGCCCAGCCAGGTGCATGCGTGCCAATTGGGCCCCCACCTGTGCACAGTGGGTGACGCCGGGAGACAGTTCACTTTGGCCGCGCAATTTGTCTACCACTGCGGTGGGTTTGTTCTTGATGTCAAACACCAGTTCGCCTTTGGCATTGGCGTGGGGCGTGGGTACCGCAATGTCGTGCTGCGCCAGGTGCCGCATCAGCCGCAGGTAAAAGGGCAGTTGTTCAAAGCTGAGTCGCTCAAACAGGGTCAGCACATAGTCATGGGTTTGACCCTCGAGCTCAGTCGTGGCGAAATAGTTGGTGTTTTCAATTCCACCGGAACAGGCCTTCAGGGTGCTCAGATCGCCCAGTTTGAGTGCCCGAAACAAGACCCCGGCTTCTTTCTTGGAGACTTCTGTGTAAACCGCCATTGTTCAGAATCCCAAAATTTTCCAGCTGCGCTCACCGCTGATGGGTGCCACCTGGTAGGCTGGCATGCCATTTTTGGGCTGTACCTGGATGCTTTTGGTTTCGCTGCCGACGCGCACTTCGTCAATGCGGGTTTGGTCATCTTCGATACGGATGCGCTGGACGCGCTGCTCAGGAGCTTGTTTGGACGCCGCCGCTGGCGCGCTCGATGCTGTCACAACAGCACTGATGGCAGGCGTTTGTGCCCGAGCTACACCGAAGGTCAGCCAGCCCAGACTGAGAGAAAGGGCCAAAAATCGCAGGAGAAAGTGTGTAAATCGCATTCTTGGATTGTAGAACTGCCGCCGCAAGAGAGCGGCGCAGGCAAAATGCCGCCATGAACAATGCCCCACCTCCCACCCTGCTGCTGGTCGACGGCTCCAGCTACCTGTACCGTGCATTTCATGCCATGCCGGATCTGCGTGCGGTACCCGGTGATCCGAGCAGTGCGCCCACCGGGGCGATTCGCGGCATGATCAACATGCTGCAAAGCTTGCGCAAAGAGGTGCCAGCCCAGTTTGCGGCTTGCGTCTTTGATGCCAAAGGCCCCACCTTTCGTGATGATTTGTACCCGCAGTACAAGGCCCACCGCTCGCCCATGCCCGACGACTTGCGTGCGCAAATCGAGCCGATTCACGAAGTCGTGCGCTTGATGGGGTGGAAAGTACTGGACGTGCCCGGTGTCGAAGCCGATGACGTGATTGGTACCCTGGCCGCGACCGCGGCGGCGCAAGGGATGGATGTGATTGTCAGCAGCGGTGACAAGGACCTGGCGCAGTTGGTCAACGAGCGAATCACCATCATCGACACCATGAACGGAAAGCGCCGCGATGTGGCTGGGGTCACTGCCGAGTTTGGCGTACCGCCGAGCCTGATGCGCGACTACCAGACGCTGGTGGGTGATACGGTTGACAACGTGCCCGGTGTTCCCAAGGTGGGTCCAAAAACCGCTGCCAAGTGGCTCAACGAATACGGCTCGCTGGATGCCATCGTGGCTCAGGCTGACAGCATCAAGGGCGCGGTGGGCGAGAACCTGCGCGGTGCGCTGGACTGGTTGCCCACCGGGCGAATCCTGGTCACCATCAAAACCGACTGCGACTTGAATGGCTGGGTACCTGATTTACCAGCTATGGAGTCAATAGCTGTTGGCGCAATGAATACGGGGGCTTTGGCCGTTTTTTATGAGAAATATGGGTTCAAAGGGCTGGCACGGGCATTGGAGGGAAATGGGGTCAGAGCCGTCGTTGCTGCGCAACGCGGATCTGACCCCATTTCTGCGCGAGCCTCTCCCAAGGAGCGAGACCTTTTTGATGAGCCTGAAGACCCTATTCCCGCCGCAGGCACCCCCGCGCCCCAATTTGCCACTGTCACTTACGAGACTCTGCTGACCTGGGAGGCTTTCAATGCCTGGTTGGCGCGCATCCAGGCGGCAGACTTGGTCGCCATCGACACCGAAACCACCTCGCTCGACGAGATGCGAGCGCAGATTGTCGGCATCAGCTTCAGCATCACCCCGGGTGAGGCGGCCTACATTCCGCTGGCCCATGCCTACCCGGACGCCCCGGCGCAGCTGCCGCTGGCTGACGTTTTGGCCAAGCTTAAGCCCTGGCTGGAGGACGCCAGCCGTGCCAAATTGGGTCAGCATGTCAAATATGACCGCCATGTGTTTGCCAATCACGGTATCGAGGTGCAGGGTTACACACACGACACCATGCTGCAGAGTTATGTGCTTGAAGTCCACAAACCGCATGGCCTGGCCAGCTTGGCGGAGCGGCATCTGGGGCGCAAAGGCATCAGTTTTGAAGACCTGTGTGGCAAGGGTGCCAGTCAAATCTGTTTTGACCAGGTGGAGATTGCCAAGGCTGCTGAGTATTCGTGCGAAGACTCGGACATGACGCTGGATGTGCACCGCGTGTTGTGGCCGCAGTTGCAGGCAGATGCCAAGCTGCGCTTTATTTACGAGTTGGAGATCGCCAGCAGCGAGGCGCTGTACCGGATTGAGCGCAACGGCGTGCTGATCGATGCACCCACGCTGGCCGCACAAAGCCACGAGCTGGGGTCGCGCATCTTGCAACTGGAAAAAGAAGCGCACGAACTCGCCGGGCAACCCTTTAACTTGAGTTCACCCAAGCAAATTGGTGACATTTTCTTCACCAAGCTGGGTCTGCCGATTGTCAAGAAAACACCCACCGGCACCCCCAGCACCGACGATGAGGTCTTGCAAAAACTCGCTGAGGACTACCCCCTGCCCGCCAAAATCCTGGAGCACCGGGGACTGGCCAAACTCAAGGGAACCTACACCGACAAGCTGGCGCAACTGGCCTTGCCACGCACCGGCCGGGTGCACACCCATTACGCCCAAGCCATTGCCGTGACCGGGCGTCTCTCCAGCAACGACCCGAACCTGCAGAACATTCCGGTGCGCACACCCGAAGGCCGCCGTGTGCGTGAAGCCTTTGTGGCGGCCCCGGGCAGCCTGATCGCCAGTGCCGACTACAGCCAGATTGAGTTGCGCATCATGGCGCACATCAGTGGTGACGCGGCCCTGTTGCTGGCGTTTCATGACGGCATGGACGTACACCGCGCCACGGCGGCCGAAATTTTTGGTGTGGATACGGCGCAGGTGACGTCCGAGCAGCGGCGCTATGCCAAGGTCATCAACTTTGGCCTGATTTACGGTATGAGCGCCTATGGCTTGGCCAAGGCGCTGGGCATCGACAACACGGCGGCCAAGAACTACATTGCGCGCTACTTTGACCGCTATCCGGGCGTGAAACACTACATGGATCAGACCCGTATGCTGGCCAAAGCCCAGGGCTATGTGGAAACCGTGTTTGGCCGGCGGCTGTACCTGCCTGAGATCAATTCACCCAACGGGCCGCGGCGTGCCGGTGCCGAACGGGCCGCCATCAACGCCCCCATGCAGGGTACCGCGGCTGATTTGATCAAGCTCAGCATGGTGAAGGTACAGCAAACCATTGACGCGCAGCACCTTGCCACCAAAATGATCATGCAGGTGCATGATGAACTGGTGTTTGAAGTGCCCGCCAGTGAGCTCGATTGGGTACGCCATGAGGTACCCAAACTGATGGCAGGAGTGGCGCATCTCAAGGTGCCGTTGCTGGCCGAGGTGGGTGTGGGTGTCAATTGGGACAAGGCGCATTGAGAGGGTCGACTCTGATGGGACTTGAGTGGCAAGACGGTAATGGACGAAGTGAGCAGATATGGAACCGATGATAATTTTTGCAATTTCTGGCTGTCTTTTGAGTGCCGGTGTGGTGTATGTGGTGCTCAAGGTCAGCCATGCTGGCGAGAGTCAGACGGTGGCTGATCAGCTTTTGAAGGTGCAAGCCGAACTGGCGGCATCGAAGAAAAAGCTCTTGGGTCACACCAAATTTGCTGAGCACCTGGACGGCAGCAAGCCGGCCCTGGCCGATCTGCTCAAAAGTCCGGTGGTCAAAGTGCTGCGTGAGTACACGCATGTAGAGAAGCTGGCCAAGGACACCCACAAACTCAAAGCGGATGCCACGGTGATTGTGAAATACGCCGTGGAGTTTGTCTTTGCGCTCGATGTGAGCTCTGATGGCTTGGCCGTCGCCGAGCTGGCCAACGGCGCGAGTCTGAAAATCAGTCGCCCCACTTTGCTGGGTGACCCCACGGTCAAAACTGTGTCTGACCAGGTGATCAGCCCGTCAGACCTGCCGGACAAGGCGGCTGTCTTGGCAGACATCCATGCCAAGTTTGCCACCTTGGCCCGATCTTACGGTTTGGCCATGTGTTCCGAAGACGGCGTGCGCATCCAGTGCAAGATGAAAGCCATGGAGGGCCTGCGCGACGTGCTGGCCAAACAAGCCGGCGTGACACACCCGCCCGCGGTGTATGTTGACTTCAAGTAACTCGCGCCGCTAATCGATCAGCATCGTCCCTGGGTACTCCAGGTAAGCGCGTACGCGCTGGATGAATTCAGCTGCGTGCAAACCGTCAACCACTCGGTGATCAAACGAAGATGACAAATTCATCATCTTGCGCGCCACGACCAACCCGTTTTTGATCATGGGGCGCTCGACGATGCGGTTGGTGCCCACGATGGCCACGTCAGGATGGTTGATGACCGGTGTGCTGACGATGCCACCCAATGCGCCCAGGCTGGTGACGGTGAGGGTGGAGCCGGTGAGCTCTTCCCGGGTGACTTTGCCGGTGCGGGCGGCTTCTGCCAGGCGGCTGATCTCGGTGGCACAGGCCCACAAGTCCAGAGCCTCGGCATGGCGAATCACCGGCACCATCAGGCCACCGTCGGTTTGCGTGGCCAGCCCCAGATGCACCGCTGCAAAGCGTGTCAGCAAGCCCGCGTCATCGTCGTAGCGGGCATTGACCTCGGGGTGCTCACGCACGGCCAGCACCATGGCACGAATCAAGAAAGGCAGCAGGGTCAGCCGACCGCGCTGCGCGGCATGCCGGGTGTTGAGTTGTACACGCAGGTCTTCCAATTCGGTGACATCGATTTCTTCGACATAGGTGAAGTGCGGAATACGGCGTTTGGCCTCCTGCATCTTCTGCGCGAT
>JAIFMR010000006.1 GCA_020048255.1 Rhodoferax sp.
GCGCCGATTCGCGCACCCGGTTCATCTCTTCAAGAGTACCGCTGAACACGTGCCCCGTGACGCCGTAGACTGAAAACACCCGTTGCTCCTTTAAATAAACCTAAAAAAATGGTTCAAGGATTGAGACGCAAACTCCCGCCAGACAACCGATGCTGGCAGGGCGTTGCGTCGCTCACCCCTTGGATTGGGCCTTGGCTGTGTGCACACTCAGAAGCATGGTCAGGGCCAGAATCCCAACCACCACGCCCAGCGAGAACAACACCGGAATTTTGTAGAAATCAACGATACACATCTTGGTTCCGATGAACACCAGAATCACTGCCAGGCCGTAGTTCAGCAAGTGGAACTTGTTGGCCACCGCTGCCAGCAAGAAGTACATCGCGCGCAAACCCAAAATGGCAAACACATTGCTGGTCAGCACGATGAACGGATCGCTGGTGATGGCAAAAATGGCCGGAATGGAGTCCACCGCAAAAATGACGTCTGTCAGTGCAACCATGCAGACCACCATGAAGAGCGGCGTGGCAATGCGTTTGCCGTTTTCCACCGTCCAGAACTTCTCGCCGTCGTAGCTTTTGCTCACATGCATGAACTTGCGCAGCAGCTTGAGAGCCGGGTTGTCGTCCAGATCTGCTTCGTGGTCAGCGGCCAGCCACATCTTGATGCCGGTCAGAATCAGGAAGGCGCCAAACACATACAAAATCCAATGAAACTGGGCCAGCAGCCAGCCGCCCACCAAAATCATGATGGAGCGCAACACGATGGCGCCAATGATGCCGATCATCAGCACCCGCTTCTGATACTGCGTGGGCACCGCAAAGTAGGTGAAGATCATCAGGAACAAGAAGATGTTGTCCACCGCCAGTGATTTTTCAATCAGATAGCCAGTCAAAAACTCCAACGATTTGGTGTTGGCGATCTCGCTTGACCCGGTGCTGTCTTTGACTGCCCACCAGAACAGGCCGTTGAACAGAAAGCTCAAAGCAATCCAGACCATGGACCAGTTCAGAGCCTCTTTGACACCAATGTCGTGAGAGCCCTGTTTTTTGAGCACGACAAAGTCAATGAACAGCGACACCAGCACGATGCCGACAAAAGTGGCCCAAAGCCACAGGGGTGCAATTGTTTGCATATCAACCTCAAAAAATGATGAATTCAAGCCTTGCTGGTTGAGCAGCGGTTGTGAATCTTCATGACCCACACAACGCAGCACTCAGGCCAAACATGATCCCAGTAACAAAGAAGCGTATTTTTCCTGATAAATGGGTTTTTCAGGTTCGTAAAAAATGGAATGTCATAACGTATTTTTTTGCTTCCTGAGCTGCATCCCCTGGGGCAACATGGCAACCTTGTCACAAGAAAGGTGAGCAACCATGACTTTGAAAACAGATCACAGGTGCTGTACATGACACGCCCGGCAGCACGGTGGCTGGACCGGTTCGGCCAGTCATTGCCTACCCGCGAGACGCTGGCTGCGCATCCCTGGCTGCAGCCGGTGGCAGACCGACTGCTGGACCCCCAGCTTTGGCGCCTGCAACACGAAGCGGTGGCGCGCGGCGTGGCGGTTGGCACGTTTTGGGCCTTTGTCATTCCGGTGGCCCAAATTGTGGCAGCCACCGCTCATTGCACTTGGTGGCGTGCCAACATACCCGCCGCCGCCGCCATGACGATGCTGACCAACCCGCTGACGATTGGTTTCTGGCTGTGGTTGGCCTACCAAACGGGCGCAAGGGTCATGGGTGAGCCCTTGGCAGGCTCCGCACCCATCGGTGAGGGCACCATGTCTTGGGTGACTGAGTTTGGTTGGCCTACCGTCTTGGGTATGGGCATGTTCGCGGTGGGTGGTGCTGCCCTGGGGTATGTCGGCGTCAAACTCATTTGGCGTTTGCGGATTTGGATCAAGCGGCGCAGGTACCGATGAGTGACCGTGCCTCACTTGCCGGGTTCAACCATGCCCGACTTTTTGGGGTGCGACCGGTGTCTATTTTGTTCAGTAATTTCCGAAGTATGCATCCTTAATTCACTGCTTTTATAAGTGGCTTTGGCCACCTATTCTTACGTATGTTCTTTCATTTACAGGAGATATTCAGATGAAGAAGTTTCTTTCGATGCTGGCCGTGGTATTCACCGTGGGCCTGTCAACCGTGGCCATGGACGCCGAAGCGGCCAAGCGCATGGGTTCTGGCAAATCCGTTGGCACACAACGTCAGGCCACAGCCGATAAAGCACCGGCAACGGCCACGCCAGCTGCTGCTGCCACACCGGCTGCGGCCGGCGGCGCAGCAGCAGCGCCCTCGCGCTCATGGATGGGGCCGGTGGCAGGACTCGCCGCAGGTCTGGGCATTGCCGCTCTGGCATCGCACCTGGGTTTTGGCGATGAATTGGCTTCCATGCTGATGATCGGCTTGCTGGCGGCTGCCATCATGGTGGCTATTGGCTTTGTGATGCGCAAGCGCGCGGCAGCCCGTCAGCCTGGCGCGGCGCGTTCAGGTGGCATGCAATACACCCCGGTGGGTGCTGGCCCTGCAGGGCAGCCAACACCAGCTTATGAAGTGTCTATGCCTGCTGGTGGTGGGTCGACCATAGGTTCGGGCATCGGTTCGACACTGGGCGCAGGTGCGGCGGGTGCCAAGCGGATTCCAGCTGACTTTGATGTGGCCGGGTTTGAGCGCCATGCCAAGGTGAACTTTATCCGCCTGCAAGCCGCCCATGATGCGGGTGACCTGGATGACATCCGTCAGTTCACAACACCTGAAATGTTTGCCGAGTTGTCCATGGACATGGTCGAGCGTGGGCAGGCCACTCTTAAAAACGAGGTGCTGAGCATCAGCGCCGAGGTGATCGAGGTGGACGAAGATGCCCAGCGCTACCTGGTGAGCGTACGCTTTAGTGGCGAGATTCGGGACAACAGTGGTGACCCTGCTGAGACGTTTGACGAGATCTGGCACCTGACCAAGTCCCGCCAGGGTGACCAGGGTTGGGCACTGGCTGGCATTCAACAAATGGGCTGAGACTAAACACCGCCTGTCAGAGTGAGGGCGAGTCTGTTATGCCGCTCAATCAGTGGCCCCAGTTCCACGGTGGTGAGTTGCCCCTGGCGCACCACCACCCGGCCATGGACCACGGTGTAGGCCGCCTGCGGGCTGGCGCACAGCACCAGGGCACCTACCGGGTCGTGCACGGCGCCCCCGGCAAATGCCAGCGTGTTCAGATTAAACAGGGCCAGATCGGCACACATACCCACTGCCAGGTGACCAATGTCGCTGCGCCCCAAGACCTGGGCACCACCCCGGGTGGCCATTGACAGGGCGTCGCGCGCGGTCATCTCCGCAGGACCCAAATCGCAGCCGAAAAATGTGCGTTTCCTGCCCGCGGCATCGGTGCGCACCTCTGGGGCTTGCATGGCGCGGCCGACACGGGCCAGCAGCAGGGCTTGCCTGGCCTCGTTCACCATGTGAGCGGCATCGTTACTGGCGCTGCCGTCTACACCCAGCCCTACAGGCACGCCAGCGTCAAGCATCTGGCGAATCGGTGCGATGCCCGATGACAGGCGCATATTGCTGCACGGGCAGTGCGCCACGCCGGTGCGGGTGGCGGCAAACAGGCTGATGCCCTCCACATCGAGCTTGACGCAGTGGGCGTGCCACACGTCAGCACCCAACCAGCCTAGGTCTTGCGCGTACTGGGTGGGGGTGCATTTAAATTTTTCTTGGGTGTAGGCCAGGTCATGGTCGTTTTCGGCAAGGTGAGTGTGCAGACGCACACCGTAGCTGCGTGCCAGCAGGGCCGACTGGCGCATCAGGTCTTGACTGACACTGAAAGGCGAACAGGGCGCCACCGCCACATTCACCATGGCCCCATGGGCCTTGTCGTGCCAGGTTTCGATCAGGCGCTGGGTGTCTTTCAGGATGAAGTCTTCGTTTTCGACCACTGCATCGGGCGGCAGCCCGCCCTGACTTTGACCCACACTCATGCTGCCTCGGCTAGCGACAAAACGCATGCCGATCTGCTGCGCCGCTTCAATGCTGTCGTCCAGACGCACGCCGTTGGGGTAAATGTACAAGTGGTCGCTGCTGGTGGTGCAGCCACTCAACAACAGTTCGGCCATCGCCACCTGGGTGCTGACCCGAACCATCTCGGGCGTCAATCCCGCCCAAATCGGGTACAGGCCACGCAGCCAGCCAAACAACTCGGCGTTTTGCACCTGAGGGATGGCGCGGGTGAGCGACTGAGTCATGTGGTGGTGCGTGTTGATCAGGCCCGGGGTCACCAAATGGCCACGGGCGTCAATCACCTCATCAGCCGTCTGGGGCAGATCGGCAGCGGGGCCAATCGCCTCAATCCGATGTCCGTGGACCAAGATGGACGCGTCACGCAGTTCGTGGGCTAGCTGGGGTGAAGCGTGATCAAAGGTGGCAATGCAGCGAGCGTTATGGATGAGCAGGGTGTTCATGAGGGTAAGCGGGCTTTTGATGGCTGTTGTTGCCGATGATCGCACAGCGAATTTTTACGATAAGTTGATCTTGCTCAAGGTCAGCCCCTTGTAAGCGCGGCAAAGTGCGGGTCATGTTTTCAGTCCACACCATCGATCCAGCGGCCCAGATTCATAACGTTGCCCGTGGGCAAATTTTGCTGCGACGTGGTGTCAACGTGAGCCAAGTGAGCTACATTGAATCGGGCCGGGTGGCACTCGGTGTCATGGAAGCCGGGGTCATGGAGCATCAAATCGGCGTGCTGGAAGGGCCATGTTGGCTGGATGCCAGTTCGGTGGTGCTGAACCTACCGCACTTGGTCGATGCCGTGGCCGACTCGCTCTTGCAGTTGCGTCATGTAAGCATCGGTGATTTTCGCCAAGCCATTGCTGACATGCCAGTATCGGCCCAAGCCGTGCTGACCGATGTGGCTATGGCGCATCGCCGGCAAACCGAGTTTGCCGTCAGCCGTCTGGCCAAGGACGCCGAGGCGCGCTGTGCCGAATGGTTGCTGAGTCATGCTCACTCGGGTGAGCAAGGCGTGATGGCGGTGGAGTTGCAGCAACGCAAGCGCAGCATTGCCGCACAACTGGGCATTGCCCCGGAAACCTTCTCGCGCGTGCTGCGTCATTTGCGTGAGCAAAGCCTGATCAGCGGGTCAGGCCGGGTGCTCAACCTGGTTGACCCCAGCGCTTTGCGCTCCTTGGCTGGCGTTTAGAGCGTCAGTGATCGCAGCACTTGCTCGGGTGTGGCAGGTGCCATCAGTTTCACCTCTAAACCATCGTTTCTGGCCTGCGCCACGGCATCACGCAGGGCTTCAAACACGCTGATGGCCAGCATGAAAGGTGGCTCGCCCACCGCCTTGGACCCACCCACGTTGTCTTCGGTGTTGGGCGCGTCCCACAGATCCACCTTGAAGTGTGCCGGCACATCGCCCGCGGTCGGGATTTTGTAGGTGCTGGGGGCGTGGGTGGCCAGCACCCCTTGGGCGTTCCAGACCAGTTCCTCGGTGGTGAGCCAGCCCATGCCCTGCACAAACGCACCCTCAATCTGCCCGATGTCCAGGCCGGGGTTGATAGAGCGCCCCACATCGTGCAAGATGTCCACTCGCAGTACCTTGTTTTCACCGGTGAGGGTGTCGATGGCGACCTCGGTGCAAGCCGCTCCGTAGGCAAAGTAAAAAAATGGCCGACCCGTGAGGGTGGTTTTGTCGTAGTGAATTTTGGGCGTACGGTAAAAGCCGTCGCTCCAGAGCTGGATGCGGTTGGCATACGCCAACTTGACCACATCGCCAAAGGGGCGGCTGGTTTGTGGGGTGATGACCTGGCCGCCCTTGAACTCCACTGCGCCGGCACCCACGCCATCGAGCCCACCGACAAAGGCCGCCAGGTTGCTGCGCACTTGTGCTGCGGCAAATTGGGCTGCACGACCATTCAGGTCGGTGCCCGCAGACGCGGCGGTGGCCGAGGCATTGGGGACCTTGCTGGTGTCGCTGGCCGTGCACAGCACGCTGTGCAGCGGTACCCCCAACTCGTTGGCAACGATTTGCGCCACCTTGGTGTTGAGACCTTGCCCCATTTCAACGCCACCGTGGTTGACCTGTACGCTGCCGTCCAGGTACACATGCACCAAGGCACCCGCCTGATTGAAGAGGGTGGCGGTGAAGCTGATGCCAAACTTGACCGGCGTGATGGCCATGCCGCGCTTGAGGGTGCTGTGACTGGCATTCCAAGCCAAAATGGCCTTCCGCCTCGATTGATACTGCGCTGATAGCTCTAATTTTGAGAGCAATGGTTGCAGAATGTTGCCCTCCACGGGCATACCGTAGTGGGTGGTGTTGCGCCGCTGCGAGCCCACAGCCTCTTCGCTGTAGAGGTTACGTTGGCGCACGGCCAGCGGGTCAAGTTGCAGATGGCGTGCGATGTCGCCCAGAATCACCTCGGTGACGATCATGCCTTGGGGCCCGCCAAAGCCGCGAAACGCCGTGTGGCTTTGTGTGTTGAGCTTGCAGCGGTAGGAGGTGATTTCAACGTCCTGCAAAAAGTAGGCGTTGTCGGCTGCGCTGCCATCGTCAGTTGCAGGCCGCACAGCCGTCCGGTGTCGTCAAAACCAACGGTGTAGCTGTAGCTAAACGGGTGGCGTTTGCCGGTCACCATGAAGTCGTCATCGCGATCGAGTCGTAGCTTCACCGGGCGCTTGACCTTGGCCGCCGCCACAGCAGCCCACACCGCCAAGTGGCCGGCCTGCGTTTCTTTGCCGCCAAACCCACCGCCCAAGCGACGGCATTCAACCCGCACCGCGTGGTTGTCCAGGCCCAGCGCGTGTGCCACCCAATGCTGTACCTCGCCCGGGTGCTGGGTGCTGGAGTGCACCAGCCACTGGTTTTGCTCTTGCGGCAAGACGTAGGCAATCTGGCCCTCCAGATAAAAATGCTCCTGGCCGCCCACCTCCAGCGTGCCACTGAGGGTGTGCGGCGCTTGCGCCAGGGCGCGCTGCGCATCGCCGCGCTTCACCGTCACGGGGGGCAAGACATAACTTTGGGCGGCCAGGGCCTCGGCCACGTTCAAAACGGCGGGCAGGGGATCGATGTTCATCTTGACCAGCCTGGCAGCGCGGCGTGCCACCATGACGTCATCGGCAATCACCAGGCCAATCACCTGGCCAACATGCTGCACGGTGTCGATGGCAAAAACCGGCTCATCACCGGCAAAGGCCGCCAGCATGGGGTCGCCGGGCACATCAGCCGCCAAAATCACGGCCCGCACCCCGGGCAGTCTCAAGGCTTCGGTGCTGTCCACACCCAATAGCTTGCCGTGGGCCTGTCTGGACAAAATTGGTGCACCGTGCAGGGTGCCTCGCACCTCAGGCAGGTCGTCAATGTACGGAGCTGCACCGGCGATTTGGGCGCGTGCACTTTCGTGCATCGGGGAGTCGCCGTGCGCTGCCAAGGACTGGGAGGGAAGGTGTGTCATGCGCTCAGCTCCTCTGGCGTCAGCTCGGCAAGTTCGGTCAGCCCTGCCAGATCGGTCGCAGTATTGCCCTGGCTCTCTAGCCAGAGACGCTGCAGCAGGTTGCCCAGCACCTGCGTGCGGTAGCCGCTGGTGGCGCGCATGTCGGAGATGGGTTGAAACTCCTGGCGCAGTGTGACCATGGCCAGCTCAACCAGGGCCCGTGACCAGACCTGCCCCTGCAGCATGGCCTCGGTTTGCTGCGCCCGCACCGGGGTGGCCGCCACACCCCCCACGCCGATGGACGCCTCGGTGACGACGCCATCCACCAACTGCAATTGCACGGCCAGGCACACCGCCGAAATATCGTCTTCCAAACGCTTGGATACTTTGTACACACGCAAAAATTCACCTGGCGCTGGGCTTGGCACCACGATGCTGGCTAGTACCTCATCGGCAGCCAACACGTTGCTGCGGTAGCCGGTGTACAGCGACTCCAGCGGCATGTCGCGCTGGCCACGCAGACTCATCAGCACGACGCGGGTACGCAGCGCAATCAGCAGTGGCATGCTGTCCCCAATGGGCGAGCCGTTGGCGACATTTCCACCCAAGGTGCCCGCATTGCGCACCGGCAAGCCGGCAAAACGCGTGGCGAAGGTGTGCAGTTGGGGGTGCTCAGCCTCCAGGGCCGCAAAGGCATCGGTCAGGGTCACAGCAGCGCCGATGTGAAGGTGCTGGGCAGTGGTGCTGATCTGGCACAGCTCATGCACCCGCGAGACATCCAGCACCTGCTCAAAGTCCATGTGCAATTTGTTGACCCAGAGCCCCACATCGGTGCCACCGGCCACTATTTGAGCTTGGGGGTGGGCCGTGCGCAGTGTCAGCAAGTCGGCCAGTGTCAGCGGATTCTTGTAAGAAAAATCAGCCTCTAGCCCTTGTTCCGTATGCGCTATCAGCTCCAGTTGTGATAGCAATTTGGCTTCATCCACACGGCGGATGGGCAGATTGGCCAGTTGCTGGGCGGCGTCCAAAATGGGGCGGTAGCCGGTGCAGCGGCACAAGTTGCCTGAAAGGGCTTCCTGGGCGGATTCATGGCTGATGGGCTGGCCCTGGCACACCTGGTTTTGGTAAAGGCCAAACAGGCTCATGGCAAAACCGGGCGTGCAAAAACCGCATTGACTGGCATGGTTTTGCAACAGCGCCTGCTGTACTGGGTGCGGTGTACCGTCATCGGCTGCAATGTCCTGTGCGGTCCACAGCGCCATGCCGTGGATGGCGTGCGCCATGCGAATACAGCTGTTGACCGCGCGGTAGCGAATGTGCTCGCCCTGCTTTTCACCCAGCACCACGGTGCAGGCGCCGCAGTCGCCTTCGTTGCAACCTTCTTTGGTTGCGGTCAGGCCCAAGTCCTCACGCAAGACCTGCAACAAGGTCCGGGTGGGTGGTACATTCTTGAGCGAGACAAGGTCACCCCGGTGAATAAATTCAAGTATTGGA
>JAIFMR010000071.1 GCA_020048255.1 Rhodoferax sp.
CAACAACAAGCCGGAATAACTGGTCACGATCGACCGGAATACCCAGCCAAACGGTAGCCACCTATTAAAAAAGGCCCGGTCAGGGCAGATCCCCAAGATAGCCGATCACTCCAAGGCACAATCGGCATCATGAATATTGTGATTTTGGATGATTACCAGGATGCGGTACGCAAACTTGACTGCGCTGCCAAGTTGGAGCCGTACCAAGCCAAGGTTTACACCAATACTGTCAAAGGTTTAGGGCAATTGTCGGTGCGACTCAAGGACGCCGATGTGATTGTGCTCAACCGTGAGCGCACCCACTTATCGCGCGCCTTGATTGAGAAACTTCCCAAGTTGAAATTGGTGGTGCAAACCGGCCGCGTCGGCCCACACGTCGACGTGAATGCCTGTACTGAGCGCGGTATTGCCGTCGCCGAAGGAACTGGCTCTCCGGTAGCGCCAGCAGAGCTGGCTTGGGCACTCATCATGGCGTCCATGCGGCGCTTGCCACATTACATTGGCAATCTGAAGCATGGTGCGTGGCAGCAGTCCGGTTTGAAGTCCAGCGGTATGCCTGCCAATTTTTGCCTGGGCACTACGGTGATGGGTCGGACCTTGGGCATTTGGGGCTATGGCCGCATCGGACAACTGGTAGCAGGTTATGGCAAGGCGTTTGGCATGCGAGTGCTGGTCTGGGGGCGTGCGCCCTCCCGTGAACGCGCCATGCTGGACGGATTTGAGGTCACCAGCACCAGCGACGAGTTGTTTGAACAGTCCGATGTGTTATCACTGCATTTGCGCCTAAACGACGAAACCCAAAGCATCGTGCGGCTGGACGACTTGTCCAAAATGAAGCCGAGTGCCCTATTGGTGAATATTTCACGCGCTGAATTGATCGAGCACGATGCTTTGTTGAGTGCGTTGAACCGAGGACGCCCTGGCATGGCTGCCATTGATGTCTACGAATCAGAGCCTATTTTGCAGGGGCATGCCTTGCTTCGTTTGGAGAACTGCGTTTGTACGCCGCACATCGGGTATGTCGAACTCGACAGTTATGAAATGTATTTTGGCGCTGCCTTTGAGAATGTGGTGAATTTCATCAAAGGTCGGCCAACCAACATCGTCAACCCAGGTGCTTTGCAGGTCAGGCGATAGCTCTGCTGTTTGCAGCCCTGCGCGCAATCGCCCCTGTTACCTGGCCAGATTGGACAAACCTGACCACATCTCGTTGAGATCCGGAAAATTCCACTTGGCAGGGTCTTCGCGGTTGTTGATTTTGTCTGCGGTGGACGCTTGTGACAAATCCAGAATCACCGGCACGATGCGCATGTTGGATTTGGTGGAGTAAAACACTTTCACGAGCGGCATAGTCAAGGACTTGGCCGACTGTTCAGTCACCACGCCAATCCGACCGGAATTCAAGCGCACCAAGGACCCAACCGGGTAAATACCCATGCTTTTGACAAAGGCTTGGAATACCACTGGGTCAAAGTGACCTTTGGCCCATTCCGCCATTTGGCGCAAGGACTCGGCGGGATCCCAGCCGGTCTTGTAGGGGCGATTGGAGGTGATGGCGTCGTATACGTCACACACCGCGCCCATCTTGGAGTACAAACTGATCTGATCGCCTTGGAGACGCTCCGGGTAGCCCCTGCCATCCACCTTTTCGTGGTGATGCAACACCACATCCAGTGCCACCGGGTCGACCCCGTGGCTGGTCATCAGCATTTTGTAACCTTCGGTCGGGTGGGTCCGCATGATGTCGAATTCGGCATCGGTCAATTTACCCGGTTTGTTGAGCACCTCTGTGGGCATGGCCACCTTGCCCAGATCGTGCAACAAGCCAGCCATGCCGCAGGACCGGGTCTGCGCCTCGTCCAAACCCAGCTGTTTGGCCAAAGCGACCATCATGGCGCATACGGCCACCGAGTGCATATAGGTGTAATCATCCGCTGTCTTGAGGCGAGCCAGACTGATGATTGCGCCCGGGTTGCGCGACACCGAGTCCGAAATATCCTCAACCAGTTGCCTGGCCCCGCCCACGTCCACTGCCTTGCCCATGCGAACTTCTTCAAACATGGACACCACAGCCGCCTTGGCCTCCAAACAAATACGTGCAGCACGCTCAACCTCTTGCGCGGCTGGAACCGGTGCGGTTTGCTGCGGCGGTTTGACTTTTGTGGGGGTCTGCTGGGCCACCACGATCGGCTCTACAGGTTCTTCTTCCTCACTCATGACCGGCTCACCTGGTAAGACGTCTGACCCCTTACTGCAATCAATCCACACTTCCTTGATCTTGCTGGCCAAAATCAGCTCGATATCTTTGGGATCCTTCAAGACAAAACCGGTGCGCCAAAAAGGGTGATCCATCCACGACCCGCAAAACTCCTTCAGATGCATTCCTAAATTTAACTGATCTACATGAATTCGTTTGAGCATGATGTTTTGGTGAGGCCGATGATTCAAAGTGCAGTGAAAACTCAATCGGCTCGAATATCGACACCCAACTGACGCAGGTAGTTTGCCACATCAGGCCTCAAACCACCGGCCAATCGGGCTTTTTCCGTCCACTCAGCTGCCGGGCCGGTTTGGCCCTGAATGGCCAATGACACCGCTGCGCCCAGCATCCAGCGCGGCTCATTTGGGCGTTGCGACAACCCGGTTAAATAGGCTTGAACCGCCCGCGGGTGCTGCCCCAAGCGCTGATTGATGTTGCCGCGTAGCGCCCAAATGTCGGGCACACTGGTGAGTTGCGACTCCAGGCGCACCAGTGTGGCCAAAGCGGCCTGAGGGTAACCCATGGCCAGCGACATGCGGGTGTGCTCACGAGCCAACGCCGCCAAGGCTGCGTTGTCTGCCGATGGTGATTGCTCCAGATGCGCAATCGCGTCTTGTACCAGCGCCAATGCGCCCGTCTGGTCAGACGCACTCCACTGCGCCTGCGCTTGGGCCAAAACATCGGTGGCCGATGGTGTGACTGTCTTGGCAAGGGGTGCAGGTGGTTTGGGCAAAAGCAGCGCCTGCTGCGAAGCCGGATCTGCTGGCCTGGCTGCAGCGACCGAGGTGGATGCAGCCACTTTAGGGGAAACTTGGGAAAGCACTGGTAACAACGTTGCAGATGCCGGCAATACCACCTTGGTGTCCAGTGACTTGGACGCAACGGCTGGTTTGAGAGCCGGCACAGACGCTGCAAGCATCGCAGCAGACATGGCCACTTGCGCAACTGCGGGCGCACTCACTGCCACCAATGGCGCTGCCACTGATCCCAGCACAGGCTGAGCCACAGTTGGGGACGAAACCCCTGGTGTCACAACGGGGGTGTTCACGGTGCCAATCCAGCGCAACAACCCGGCGATCACGCCAGCCATCACCAACAACAGCACCATACCGAACATGAGCCAAGAACGGCGTCGGGCAAAAACCGCGGTGCGGCTCGAAGCGCCCTCCCCCAAGGCAACCGTACCCGAGATCAGGTCCACCTTGGCACCGGGAGACGCCCGCAAATTTCTGCCAGGCATCCGAACAGCGTGCCGGCTATCGAGATCACGCAACATTTTGTTGATGACACTCATGTAGCCTCCCTGTGCAACCACGAGGATGGCGTGCACCATTGTTTGCATTTTTGCCAGATGGACGGTCTTTGTCGAATGCCCGGCGTGTCTGCTGCGGCCAGGCGAACATGCACCGGGGTCACCCGGTGCGAGTTTTCCCCAAAGGCCAGCATCAGACACTTGTGCGCCAACACATTGACCAGTCGCGGCACACCGGCACTGAACTGCGCAATCAACTGCGCTGCCGCTGCCGAAAAAACCTGGATATCGGTCGTTTCGCTGGCCGAGGCAATGATCAAACGATGTTCAAGATACAAAGCTACTTGGGGTGCCCTCATGGGGCCGAGGTATTCACTAAAGGTAATGCGCTGCAACAGCTGGCGAATTTCCGGGCGTGCCAGTTTGACATCCAATTCAGGTTGCCCCAACAACACCAATTGAAGCAACTTCTGCTTTTCAGTTTCCAGGTTGGACAAGAGCCGCAAACTCTCGATGGAAGCAAGGGGAATCGCTTGCGCCTCGTCAATCAACACCACCACACGCCGTCCCTGCTGCGCATGTCCGATCAGGCATTGACCCAACAAATTGAGCAGAACCGGCCGGTGTTGCAACGCCAACCCTGACGACGTGGCGGCTTCAGGCGTAGGTAGGGTGACTCGCAGTTCTTGCAGCAGGGTCAGCAGCAAGTCATCTGAACCCATGTCCGGGTTGGGAATATAGGCCGTCACACATTCATCTTGCAGAATGCTGAGCAGCTGGCGGCACAACACGGTTTTGCCACAGCCCACTTCACCGACAATTTTCAGAAACCCCTCACCACTGCGCAGGGCCACCAAAAGTGTGTTGAGCGCGGCTTGCGCACTGTCATGCGGAAAAAAATAAGCTGTATCCGGGGTGATGGAAAAAGGCGCCTCCCGCAAGCCAAAATGCCGCAAATACATGGCTATTGCACACTCTTTCGGTCGTCTGTCCCACCGTCCATGCGGATCACGCGAGCCCGCGCACTGTCCATGTCATCCAGTGCAGCGCGACTGCGTCGGTTTTGCTCATCCCAATCTTGTTGGGTGCGAATGATGGTGGGCTTGATCAGCACCACCACCTCTTTTTTGCGCCCGTTATTGGCCTTGTTACCCAACAGAGACGAAAAAAGGGTGTCGCTGGAACCCGGCAAACCCGAAGAGGTCCGATTGGACTCAACCTGCATCAGCCCGCCAATCGCCACAATTTTGCCGTCTTGAATACGCACCAGGGTGTCTGATTCATTCACATTGCTGGAGGCCATGGGAAAACGGTAATTACCCACTGTGCCCAAGTCGACCTGTTTAGTTTTTTCTGTCACCGTTGTCACAGACGGGTGCACGTGCAATGTGATGTTGTTGCCATCATCAATTTGTGGTGTGACATCCAGGGAAATGCCTGAGAAAAACGGTGTGAGTGTGATGTCTGGCAGCGTCGTGGTGGAACTGCTTGTGGTGGTGCCTGCCGTGTTCGACCCCCCTTTGACGCCGGTCACAAAAAACTCGTCGGTACCTACCTTGAGCACAGCCTTTTGGTTGTTAAGCGTCGCAATGCGCGGACTGGACAAAATTTGTACATCCCCCCGGGTCTCCAAAAAACCCAGCACAGCTTGAAAACCTTCTGTGGCAAACGCCAGCCCAAACAGCCCAGCACCCGCCGCGGGCAAGGCTACACCGTCAGCCAGCAAGGCACCGGTACCCGCGGCGAATCCCGGCAGGTTGGACTGCACACCGCTGATCAAGGTATTGCTGGTGGTGTTACCACTCAACACGCCAAACGCACCGGTCGAATTGCCGCTATTTTTCAAGGCCGACCAGTCAATGCCGCTCTGGAACCCGTCGCGCAGTTCGACTTGAACAATTTTGGCTTCCAGCATGACTTGGCGTTCAACGGAAATTTGCGCCGCTTTCAAAAATTTATCCACTTGCCGCAATTCCTCTGGCATGCCACGCACAGCCATGATCCCGGCTTGCGGGCTGGTCACTACGCTACGGCCTTCACCAGCGCCAACCAGGCCTTTGACTGCCGCTGTCAGCTCCGTCCAATAATCTGTTTTTGAATTGGTCGAAACACGGGTACTTTCAGTTTGGTTGGCACTGCTGCCGGTGGTGGTACTGTTCGTCGTTGTGTTTGAACCAGTACTTGATGATTGACCACCGCCAGACGACACGCGCAAATCACTGTTGCCGTTGCGCTGAGAGTTCGGGTAGTTGATGGTAAAAATACGGGTCTGCAAAGTGGGGGCATAGACCGTGATGCGACGCCCCTCCATCTTGAAGTCGTAGCCGTACACATCACGAATCGCCTCCAGTGCCTCGGCCACCGTGACTCCACGCAGAGTGACGGACAAGGTACCCGCCACATCCGGATGCATCATCATGCTGTAACGCGTATCAGCCACAATGGCCAAAAAGACCTCGCGCGCGGGTGCGCTGTTCACCAGTAAGTCAATTTTGGGCTCAGGCGGCAACACCACGGCAGGGGGTGCAGGCTCGGCCAATGCGTCGCTGATACGCGTTGGCACTGCGGCCGGCACAGCTCGCGCCGCAGGCATGGGGACTTCGGAGCGAATGGCGTCACTGACGCTGGGCGTTCTCAACGGCCGATCGGCCGAGCAGCCCCCAAGCAGAGCCAGGGCCAAACCCAAACTTGCGTTGACCAGGGAGCTCGTCAGAGTTTCAGTCATGGCGAATTCATTTCGTTTCATGGGATAAGACCTCATGGTTTCCTTCAGGTTTGACGGCTCGCCGCTCAATGCCGCTAAAAACCGGTATTTTTTTCAGCTGCCCTGCTTCGCGCAGCCAGACTTCGGTCTCGGTAATGCGCACAATCCGCGCTTGCCCTATGGTTTGATCCTTGGCGTAAAGACGCGTCCCCAGCACCAAGTACCGCACGCCGCCACGAACCAGTACCGCTATCCCGTTGGAACCGAGCGTCGTCCCCGGTTGTATGCCCGTAACG